>JAYZAP010000073.1:0-4750 GCA_036339655.1 Pseudomonadota bacterium
GCGCCGAGGCCGGTGGCCAGGGTATAGAAGCTTCCGAAATGATAGACCACATCGGCCAAATCGTCGGTGGTACTACCGCGCAGGTCGTCCTGAACAAAGTCGCGGATCGAACTGTCGAGCAGCATCAGCCCGCCGCCCACACCAACAACCACAGCGGTATCGACCCAGTCCTGCCGGTCAAACTGTAATGGCGCCGTCACTACGCGGGCGGCGTTCACCGGATGACTTTCCAAATAGCCCAGGCCGAGGATGAATGGGTCCTTTGGCACGGCCGTCTCCGAGACCGCCGACGCTACCATTGGGGCATACAGCTGTGGCGCTTGGGATACAGCGACCGTCGGCGTGGCATACGGCGGCGCCTCGCCGAACAGCGGTGCGAAGCCCGGAAACGCTGCGCTCGCGCGCTCGACAATAACGCTTCCATAGGCCGGCGCGGCGGCCACGGCGGCATCGACGATGGCCTTGGCGTAGGCTGGATGGGCGGCAATTGACGCCACCACCGCGCTGCTCAACGCCGCCGAGGTCGCCCGGACCCGGGCGTTGTCGACGGCAAGCGGATTGGCCACGTCGCGGAACACCGACGACGTCATGGCGGCATTGGCCTGGGCCTGCTGATCGTCGTGCAGGGCGGCCGCGATAGTCGCCGCCGCGTCGGCCGGGATGGCCTGGGACCATGCCGGAGTGCTCAGAAGGAGCAGCAGCGCAGTGCCGGTAACTATTACCAGACGCCAAGCCATTGTTCTTTGGACCACCGCTCGCCCCTACCTAACTGGTCGGCTTGAAGCTGCCCGGCGCGAACGCCGCAAGCCCCCGGGTCACCAAATCAACCGGCCGGTTTTCGTTTTCCAGCCGATCCTTGCGCAGAATTGCGGCGCGCACCATGAGGCCGCCGAAATAGCGTATGGGCTCGGGCGGGAAACTGTAAGGGGCCGGCCGCACTAGGCCGCAGTTCGACCATTCGTCGTTTCGCCCTAGCGCCAGGCTGGCGAGAATTTGGCCGCCGAGCACGCTGGGCAGCACGCCGTTTCCCGAATAGCCGAAGCCATAGAAAATATCGGGGCAGGTCGACAGGGTTCCAAACAGTGGCAAGCCCGACTTGGTGCGCTCGATCGGTCCCGACCAGGTCCGCGCCACCGGCGCGTTCATGAACTGCGGGTAGGCGTCACCGAGAATTTCGTTACGCAACTGATCGACGCTACGCCAGGGCTTCTGGAAGTCGGTCCCCAGGTTGGCGCCAAACGGCAGCGCGCCACCGGCCTTGCCGAACACCACACGGCCATCGGCCGAGGTGCGGATGAATTGCACGAAGGTCCGGCTGTCGTTGATTGCCGGCGCCTTGGCAAAGCCAGCCTCTTCGATGAGGTCGGGAATCGGCTCGGTCGCCACCGCGTCGGTGCCGAGAACCACCAGGGACGACCGCAGTTCGCGGATACCCAGGGTCCAGGCATAGAGCGCCAGCACCACTTTCCCGGCCCGCACCTGGCCGCCCGCGGTATGGACTACCGGTGGGCGCGAGCGGTCGAGCCGGGTCATGGCCGAATGTTCGAAAATGCGCACCCCGGCCTCGAGCGCCACCCGACGCAGGCCGCGGACCAGCCGCCCGGGCTGGATCGAGCCGACGCCGGAGTCGAGCACGCCGTCCACGTAGGCGTTCGAGCCGGTACGATCGGCCATCTCTGCCTTGCCGAGATATTGAAACGGGTAAACCTGATGACGCTCGAGGCTATCCATAATCGAGATCCAATGGCCCGACTGGGTCTCGTTGGTCGAGCCCCACAGCCAGCCCACCGCCTGATGCTGAATGTCGATACTGTGAGCGGCGCAGAGGTCGAGAATGTCGTCCACTGCCTGGGCGCTGGCACGGCCAATACGCAACGCCTCGTCTGTCCCCAAAGTCTTTTCCAAATCGGGAAATTTGGGCCACATGTGAACCAGGAAACCGGCGTTTCGGCTGCTCGCGCCGGAGCCGCAGACATCGGCTTCGAGCAGCACCACGTCGAGGGAGGGCTCGTGCTTCTTGAGATTGATCGCCGTCCACAGACCGGTGAAACCGCCGCCGACGATACAGACGTCGGCCCGGATATCGCCCTCGAAGATCGGCGCTGGGTTGCCGGCCTCGGCGGCCACAGCGTCTTCAAACCAATGGCTTTGGTGCATCGTCGCTCTCCCTACGCCGTCACCGCGCCGGCGAATTTGGCGAACAAGTCATTGTGACGGTCGATATCGGCGGCCGAGGTCTCGGGCGAGACCAGCGAGACGTTGTAGAAGATCGTCAGCAGAATTCCGCGATTTAGAAAATACAGCCGGAACAGGCGATCGAGGTCCGGGTCGTCGCCGGCCTGGGCTTCCGTGGCATTGGCCGGCTCGCGGCCGTGAAAGCGGTACTCGATGCGTGCGCCAAGCCGCCCGATACCCCAGTCGAGGTCGCGTGCGGCGATGATGTCCGAAACGCCGTCGGCGAGACGCGTGGCCTGCTCGGTCATGTGGGCGTAGGCCTCATCGGTCATGACGTTCTCCAGCGACGCCGCCATGGCCCGCATGGCCAGGGCGTTGCCCGATAGCGTCCCGCCGATGCCGGTCACGAAGGAACCTATTTCGTCGATCCAGTCGGCCACCCGCTCGCCGATTGCTTCGCTGAAGCCGTAGACCGCACCGGCGATTCCGCCGGCCAGGGGTTTGCCCAGGGTGATGATGTCCGGGTCGAGACCGAAATAGCCGGTGCCGCCGCCGGGCCCGGCGCAAATGGTGTGGGTCTCGTCGACCACCAGCATAGCGCCATGTTTGCGGCTCAGATCCCGCACCGCCTGGTGGAAACCGGGCGCGGGAAACACCAAGCCGACGTTGGTCAGGGCCGGCTCGCACAGCACGCAGGCCACGTCACCCTCGGCCAGAGCCGCTTCGAGCGCCGCCACATCATTAAACTCGACCATGCGGGTGGTCTCGGCCGGGTCGAGGGCGGCGCCCATGGTGGTGGCCATAGGTCGCATGACGCCGTTCTCCAGCGACACCAGGGTCTCGTCCAGACTGCCGTGATAGCAGCCGTTGAACACCAGAATACGGCGGCGCCCGGTAACCAGGCGGGCGAGCCGGATGGCGAAACGGTTGGCGTCCGTGGCGCTCAAGGCGAACTGCCAGTTGGGCAGGCCGAAGCGGGCCGTCAGCGCCTCACCGACCCGGGCCGCATCCTCGGTCGGCAGCATGTGGGTAATGCCCCGTCCCGCCTGATCGGCGACCGCCTCGGCGATGGGCGCCGCGGAATGGCCGAACAGGGCGCCGGTATCGCCGAGCGAGAAGTCGATATAGTCGTGGCCGTCGACATCGCGGATCCGGGCGCCCCGGGCGCTGTCGGCAAAAATTGGGAACGGGCTGGCCCATTGTGTCATCCACGGCATCGGCACCCCGCGATGGACCGACTTGCGGGTGCGCTCGAACAGCGCCGCCGATTTGGGATGGTCCGCGGTGAAACGCAGTTCCTCCGACGCCATCATGGTGGCGAGGCGGTCGCGGTCGACACGTGCCATTGAACGTTATTCCCAGGTTAGAGCGGCTCAACAATCGATCGGTGGAATAAATTCAAGCTCATCGAGCCGGCCATCGATGACGAAGCTACCGTAGTCGAGTTCGATCGCCCTGGTAACTCCGTTCGGTTCGAGCAGCAGCCCTATTCCTACGTCGGGCTCGGGGTTCTGAGCGTCGATCTGAAAGAATGCCAGGCGGACGGGCCAGACCCGGGGCGCCTGTTCGTCCTGGGCCAGTCGTGGCCCGTCAATCGGCGCACCGATGAAAGCGGTGACGTGATTGGGGTTGTCCACCGACGTACCGTCGAAAACGATGCGGTTGAAGAAGGTATCGCCGGCCGCGGCACGTTTGATCAGCATTTCCGTATGCATATTGGGAAATACCGTGCCCGGCGGCAGGGCAACCTCCACAAGGTAGGGTTTGTCGAGCATGGCGACGCCGCCCTGGTCGCCGTTCAATTTCGCATCGCCGCTCAACTCGTCAATCAGGACGTTGCCCTGGCGGGTCTGCTGTTCGAAATGGAACCGTTGGCCGTCGTCGGCCTCCCAGCTGGTGAAGCTGGTATAGGACGCGACCTCGTCGCCGACCACGGTGGTAAAAATCAGCGCGACCCGTTGCTCAAGGGTCCAACCGTCGCAGGTGTCGGCGATTTCGAGGACCATATGGCCGCCGAGTTGGGCCACATCGCTGGTCCGGCTCGAGGTCTGCAGGCTCATGCTGTAGAGCCCCCGGTGGGACATCATCTGGGCTGCCGTATCGGCCACCGCGACCGCCGGCGCCAAAATCATCGCCACAAATCCACCGGCCATCGCCAGCAACCGTCGCCCGTACCCTGAGCCGCTCATGACGCGTCCTTCAAGTGGTCCGCACCAACCATGGGCCTCATAGCCCACATCCGTCAACGTGCCAGAGCACAACTTCCAGGCCGGACAAGGACTTATGGGCTTGACGCGGCCATGACCCGACTGACCGGGAAAATCCTGCCGAGCGGCACATCCTTCCCTCGGGTGACGTTCGATAAAAACTATTATTTGTCTCTATATCAATACGTTGCCTCTTGGCATTGGGATTTCGGTAGTTGTTGCGAACGATCTTACGAAAGTTTTCACAGAGGTCGCGTAGGCGGCGTGTCAAAGCTGGATAGGAATAACCAATAAAATGTCGAATCAGAATGAATTCGCGGCACTGCACAGTACGGACATCATCGAAAACGTCGGTGTCATCGCCGACG
>JAYZAP010000074.1:0-3970 GCA_036339655.1 Pseudomonadota bacterium
GGGCGCTTTGGGCCCCAGGTGGTCGGTGACACGCTCGGCGACGCCGATTTGGTTGTGGTCATAGTAGCCGAACACGGTGGCCCGGGGCATCAGGCGGACATCGTCCATGGCGGCCAGTTCGGTCACCGCCGCCGCGACCCATTCCGCCGCTGGCGCGCCGTCAATTTTGTCACGGGCGCCGAGCAGGGCGCTGCCCATTTCCGCCTGTTCGTCGGCGATGATGACCCGAGCGCCGCTCCGCCCGGCGGCCAAGGCGGCGGCGAGACCGGCCGGGCCGCCGCCGGCCACCATGACGTCGCAATGGACGTGGCGGTGGTCGTAGCGGTCCGGGTCCTTGCCCTCGGGCGCCCGGCCGAGGCCGGCTGCGTGGCGGATAACATGCTCGTACTGCATCCAAAAGGACGCCGGCCACATGAAGGTCTTGTAATAGAAGCCGGCGGGCAGCACGCGCGACATCCAGCCATTGACCACACCCACGTCCAACTCAAGACTCGGCCAGCAATTGACGCTGGATGCTTCGAGACCGTCGTAAAGCTCGACTTGCGTCGCCCGCAGATTGGGCTCGGTGCGGTCGCTGGCACCGAGTTGAATGAGGGCGTTGGGTTCCTCGGCGCCAGCGCTCAGGATGCCGCGCGGCCGGTGGTACTTGAAGCTGCGGCCGACCAGGGTGACGCCGTTGGCCAGCAGCGCCGAGGCCAGGGTATCACCGTGGTGACCCATGTAGTGCCGGCCGTTGAAAGTGAAAGCGAGACGGCGATCGCGGTCGATGCAGCCTCCCTCGGCCAGGCGCTGGCTCTGGCCTGTCATGGTACGCCCTCCGGGGTCATGCTTTGGCCTTCGGGGGCTTCTTGCCCATCTCGTAGACCGCGATGACCTCGTGGCTGACCGTATCGCGCTCGACGTTGAACCAGCGCCGGCAGCCGTTGGCGTGCATCCAGCGCTCGCGGTGGCGGCCCTTGGTGTTGGTCCGGTTGAACAGGTACTCGCGCCAGCCGTCATCATCGAGCTTGGCCGGTGTCTTGGGCCGCGCGATATGGGCCTCGCCGCCATAGGCGAACTCGACCTCATCGCGGGGGCCGCACCACGGGCAGGGGATTTGCAACATTCCGCGTCCGCCTGCTAATGGGCCACGGCGGCGGCGCCGTGCTCGTCAATCAGCGCGCCGCTGGAGAATCGTTCCAGGGAGAACGCGGCGTTGAGTTCATGAGGCTGGTCGCGGGCGATGGTGTGGGCATAGGCCCAGCCCGACCCCGGCGTCGCCTTGAAGCCGCCGGTGCCCCAGCCGCCGTTGATGTAGAAGCCCTCGACCGGGGTCTTGCAGACCAGGGGGCTGGCGTCCGGGCAGGTGTCGACGATGCCGGCCCACTGGCGCATCATGCGCAGCCGGCTGGTGATGGGGATGAGCTCAATGACTGATGCCATCATTTCCTCGACCGTGTGCAGGCCACTGCGCTGAGCATAGGACAGGTGGTGGTCGATGCCGGCGCCCATGACCAGTTCGCCGCGGTCCGATTGGCTGATATAGACATGCACCGAGCCCGACATGACCACGGTGTCGAGCACCGGTTTAATGGGCTCAGAGACCAGCGCCTGGAGCGGATGGCTTTCGATCGGCAGGCGCAAACCGACCATGGCGGCGACAACGCTCGAATGGCCGGCGGTGGCCGAGGCCACCTTGGGCGCCGCGATGAAGCCTTTCGAGGTCTCGACGCCGGTGACCCGGCCGCCCTCGCGGCGGATGCCGGTGACCTCGCAGTTCTGGATGATGTCGACGCCCCGGGCGTCGGCGCCGCGGGCGAAACCCCAGGCCACGGCGTCGTGGCGGGCGACCCCGCCACGGCGCTGCAACGACGCGCCGAGCACCGGATAGCGTGCCGTCGGCGCGGTATCGATGATCGGGCAAAACGCCTTGATTTCCGCCGGCGAAAGAATTTCCGAATCGACGCCGTTGAGGCGGTTGGCGTTGACCCGGCGCGACAGCTCACGCAGGTCGTGCTGGTTGTGGGCTAGGTTCATGACGCCGCGCTGGCTGAACATGACGTTGTAGTTGAGCTCTTGGGACAGGCCTTCCCACAGCTTCAGCGACTTCTCGTAAATCGCGGCGCTTTCGTCCCACAGGTAGTTGGAGCGCACGATGGTGGTGTTGCGCCCGGTATTGCCGCCGCCGATCCAGCCCTTTTCGATCACCGCCACGTTTGAGATGCCGTGCTCGGTGGCTAGGTAGTAGGCCGTGGCGAGGCCGTGGCCGCCGCCGCCGATGATGACCACGTCGTAGGATGCCTTAGGTTCCGGCGCACGCCAGGCGCGGGGCCAGTTCTCATGATGCTCCCGTGCGCCGCGCAGCAGGCTGAATATGGAATAGCGCGTCATGGTTTCTCCGCCGCTCGGCCTGGAGGGGCTGGTCGGGCCGCCGTTTTCGCCCGGAACCGGCGTTCAACGCAAGCGCAATTATTCCGCCGCGGTCTGGAAAATCGGCTCGACCTTGCGCAGTTCCTCGAGTGGAATATGGCACTTGATGCGGTGCCCCTGGGCAGCCTCCACGTCCGGCGGCGGCTCGGTATCGCAAATTGCCCCCAAATGGCGTGGGCAACGGGTCGAGAACCGGCAGCCCTTGGGCGGGTTGATGACGCTGGGAATTTCACCCTCGAGACGCACCCGCTTCTGCTTGATGTCCGGGTCGGGTATGGGAATCGCCGACAACAGGGCCTCGGTGTAAGGGTGATAGGGCGGGCTGAAAATCTCTTCCACGGTGCCCATTTCCATGATCTGGCCGAGGTACATGACGACCACATGGTCGGCCAGATAGCGCACCACGCTGAGGTCGTGGCTGATGTACAGCAGGGTGGTGTTGTACTCCTGCTGGACTTCCATGAGCAGGTTGATGACCGCCGCCTGGACCGAGACGTCGCGGGCCGAGACCGGCTCGTCGGCGATGACCATAGCCGGGTTGCCGGCGAAGGCGCGGGCCACGGCGATACGCTGCTTCTGGCCGCCCGAGAGCTGGCGCGGTTTGCGCCGGGCGAACTCGGCCGGCATACGCACGATGTCGAGCAGTTCGGAGACCCGGGCGTCGATGTCGCGGCGCCGGCTGGCAAGACCGAATTTTTTGATGACGCGTCCGATGGCGCCGCCGACGCTGTGACTCGGGTTGAGCGTTCCGTCGGGATTCTGGAAAACCATCTGCAGCGAGAGGATGAGCTCGTCTTCGCGCTCTTCCACGGGAATCACGGCGATGTTCTCGTAGTTGAATTTGATCGAGCCCTTGGTCGCCGTCTCAAGGCCGGTCAGGACCTTGGCGAAGGTTGACTTGCCGCAGCCGGATTCGCCGACAATGGCCACGGTCTGGCCGCGCCGGGCGCTGAAGTTGACGTTCTCATTGGCCTTGATGTAACGCAATGAATTGCCCGACATCAGCGCCTTGAGTGATAGGTCCCGCTGTTCATAGAACTTGTCCATGCCTTCGATGTGCAGCACCTCGGCCGGTAAGCGTCTGCGTTCCTGAACCAACTCGCCATCGGGTCTCGCCGGGGTGTGGTCGATCTTGTCCCAGCGGAGGCAGCGCACCCGCTGGCCGCCGTCGCCGACGTTTTCGATTTCGATGCGATCGACGTCGCAGGTGCCAGGTTCGAAATAGCGGCAGCGCGGCCCGAAGGCGCAGCCCGGCGGCCGCTCATGAGGCAGTGAGACCTGGCCGGGTATGGGCGCTAGGGCGCGAATATGCTTGTCGGCGGTCAGCGATGGAATACAGTCGAACAGGCCGTAGGTATAAGGATGCTTGGTCTCCTTGAAGACCTCATGGATGGTGCCTTCCTCGATCATCTCACCGGAATACATGACCCCCAGCTTGTCACACACTTTCACGATGAGACCGAGGTTGTGGGAGATGTAAATCAGGGTGGTGTTGTACTTCTTGCGAAGATCGGCGATCAGGTCGATGACCGCCGCCTCGACGGTCACGTCGAGCGCCGTG
>JAYZAP010000075.1:0-3440 GCA_036339655.1 Pseudomonadota bacterium
CCACTGGCATTTGGGCCAGCAGCTGCTCGCCGGTACGGACGAAGAAACGGCCGATAAACCCTGCGGTCAGGGCGCCAATCATGGTCAACGCAAGCACCATGATGACCAGGCCGAGACCCGGCAGGCCGAACGGCAGATAGGTCTCGGGGTTGTACTTTTCGGGGATGAACGGCGTCACCTGACGGTCGACGAAGTCGATGAACAGCCATGACACATAGAGGGTGATGCTGATCGGCGCGGTCACGATGACCCCCGCCAGCAGATAGTTTCTCAGGCGCGGGACGATGCCGCGGCGCGGCCGCTGGGGCGGGCCGTAGGGCTCCTCGGGCGCGCCACCGCCCTGACCCTCGTTCTTCGGTTCTTCGGTCATAGTAGCGGAAATACCGCGTCACAGGGCCAATGAACAGCGAATTCGACGGTCCGCGGAAACCGGTGGCACTATTCACCGTTGATGACCGTCGTCCCCGACAAATCGACTTCCGACGTGCCGTTCGTTGCCGTGTCGCCCTGCCCGGCCCAAAGCCGGACAAATCGCTGGCTGTCGAGATAGAGCGTCAGGTGGCGCTCGGTGAAACTGTTGGCCCCGACCTCACCGTCCTGGTCCATATCGATGGCGCTCGACGTGTTCGATTCGAACTGTACCTCGACCAGAGCCCCGACCGTCAGGTCATCGTCGAGGCGGCCGGTGCCGAGCCAACGCACCCGAGTCGACGAATTGTCGTTGTCCACGTGGAAGAGGCGCGAGCGGTCGCCGTCGTCGGCGAGAATTAGGGCACGATTGACCTGCCCCGAGACCTCGAGCTTGATGGCGTCATTGCCTGAACTGGCAATTTTCTCCGGCGCGCTGGCTTGTTCCTAGGCCTGGACTTCAAGTGCCTCGATCCGCTTCATCAGAGCCTGAACCTGGGCCTTGAGGTCCGTCAATTCGTCGGCCCCGGCGATCATCGGCACGGCTACCAGCCACGCGAACCCTACGAACACCGCGAACGCGTATCGTCATAGCAAGGTCATATCAACCTCCCCTCAATTGAAATTTATGATTCGGCGGCACACCAATCAACGTCATTAAAGGAGAACATTGCCGCGCCGTACGGCAACGTCATCGACAAAGATCAACTAACAGCCAGAAGCGGCCCTGCAACTGGTGGGTTAGCCAGCGAAGAACCGGATCAATGCATCGGCGGTATCATCCGGCGCTTCTTCAGGCAGATAATGGCCGCAGGGCAGCGCCCGGCCACGCACATCCGACGCCCGTTCGCGCCAGGTTTCCGGCACGTCGTAGAGGCGGTGCATGGGCGCTTTCTCGCCCCACAGCACGAGCAGCGGACAGTCGACCTTGCGCGCCAGGTCGGCCTTGTCGTGTTCGAGATCGATGGTCGCCGCCGCGCGGTAGTCCTCGCAGCTCGCATGAATCGCCGCCGGGTCGCTGAAGCAGCGCAGGTATTCCGCCACCGCCTCATCGGTAAACGTGCCTTCGCTCCGGCCCCAGCGCCCGAACTGGCAGTTCAAGTAGTATTCCGGATTGGCGCCGATCAGCCGTTCCGGGAAGTCGTAGGGTTGAATCAGGAAAAACCAGTGGTAATAGGCAGTCGCCAGGTCCTTGCCGGCGGTGGCGAAGACCTTGTGGGTCGGCACGATGTCAAGCACCGCGAGCCGGGTTACCGTGTCGGCGTGGTCGAGGGCCATGCGGTGGGCCACCCGGCCACCCCGGTCATGGCCCGCCACCATGAAGCGCTCGAAGCCCAGGTGCGCCATGACCTGGACTTGATCGAGAGCCATGGCGCGCTTCGAGTAGGTTGCATGGTCGCCGCCACCGGGCGGCTTGGCGCTGTCGCCATAGCCGCGCAAATCGCTGGCCACCACGGTGAAATGCTCGGCCAGACGGGGCGCCACCTTGTGCCACATGACGTGGGTCTGGGGGTAACCGTGGAGCAGCAATAGCGGCGGCCCTTCGCCGCTTTTCACCAGGTTGATGTCGCCGCCGTCGGTGGCGACGCGCAAGGTTTCGGACTCGCTTGCCATTGATTCGACGCCGCCGGGGCGCAACTCCTATATAATTTGGGACGACAGTAGCTCAACAACGTCAACAGTGCATGTCCCACCCCCATCCACATCCCCGCATCCAATCGGTCGCCACGGCGGTGCCGCCCTACCGGCTCAGCCAGGGTGACGTGGTGCGCCGCGCCGCCGACCTGTTCGGCGGCAGTTTCAATACCCTCGAACGGCTGATGCCGGTCTACGCCAACGCCGCCATCGAGACCCGCTACTCCTGCGTGCCCATGGCGTGGTACACGGCCGACCACGGCTTTGCCGAGCGCAATACCTTGTATTTGGAGCATGCCACGGCGTTGCTCGAACGCGCCGCCGGCGATTGTCTCGACCGGGCCGGCCTGACACCGGCCGATATCGACGCCCTGGTCACGGTATCGACCACCGGCATCGCCACCCCCAGCCTCGACGCCCTGCTCATGGAGCGCCTGCCGTTCCGCCGCGATACCCAGCGCCTGCCCATCTTCGGCCTGGGATGCGCTGGCGGCGTGATCGGGCTGGGCCGGGCCGCCGCCCTCGCCCGCGCCACGCCAGGCAGCCGGGTGTTGTTCCTGGTGGTCGAGCTCTGCACCCTGACCTTCCGCCGCGGCGACCGCTCGGCCAGCAACGTCATCGCCACCGCCCTGTTCGGCGACGGCGCCGCGGGGTTGGTGCTGAGCAGCGACGATGGTGCGGTGGGCCCGGCGGTGACTGGCTGGGGCGAGCACACTTGGCCGGACTCCCTGGGCATCATGGGCTGGGACGTGGCCGATGACGGCCTCGGCGTGGTGTTCTCCCGCGACATTCCGGCCCTGGTGCGCAGTGAAATGCGTGACGCCGCCGAGACCTACCTGGCAACACAGGGCCTTGCCCTCGACCGCATCGACAGCTTCGTCTGCCACCCCGGCGGGGCCAAGGTCATTGACGCCCTGGAAGACGCCTACGGGGTGGCCCAGGGCGGTCTCGCCCACACCCGTCAGGTGTTGCACGATTACGGCAACATGTCGGCGGCCACGGTGCTGTTCGTGCTCGAGCGCGCCCTGGCCAACGGCGGCGGCGCCCGGCGACACCTGTTATCCTCGCTTGGGCCCGGGTTCACCGCCGGCTTCGCGACCCTGCAAGAAGGGTGAACCCTCTCTACGCCCTGATCGTCCTCATTGCCGCCCTGCGCCTGGTGGAACTCGCCTGGTCGGCGCGCAACAGCCGCCGCCTCATGGCGCGCGGCGCAATCGAGGCAGGCGCCCGGCACTATCCCCTGTTCGTCGCGCTGCACGGCGGCTGGCTGCTCGCCATGGCACTGTTCATCGACCCGGCGGCCACTGCCAACTCCTGGCTGCTCGGCGCCTTTGGGCTGCTGCAGCTTGCCCGCTTGTGGGTCATCATCGCCCTGGGTGAACGTTGGACCACCCGCG
>JAYZAP010000076.1:0-4217 GCA_036339655.1 Pseudomonadota bacterium
TGAACGACTGGGCCTATTTCGACAATGCCGGTGGTTCCATGGTGCCGCACACGGTGGTCGACCGCATCACCGCCAATCTGTCGGAAACCCGCATGCAGCCGGGCGGCGGCTCGCCCTATGCGCGGCGCGCCGCCGACAGCCACGCTCTGGCGATCGCCAACATGGCCGCGATGATCAATGCCAACGAGGACGAAGTGATGATCGGTGGCTCAACTACCATCAACATGTACGTTCTGGCCAACGCCTTGCGGCCGTGGTTTTCGCCCGGCGACGAGGTCATCGTCACCAATCTCGACCACGAGGCCAACAACGGCGCCTGGCGCCGCCTTGCCGAGGTTGGCGCGGTGGTTCGCGAATGGCAGGTCAACACCGAAACCTGGGAGCTCGACATCGCCGACCTAGAGGCCCTGCTTAACGAGCGCACCAGGCTGGTTTGCTTCACCCATTGCTCTAACATCACCGGCACGCTTCACGACATCGCGCCGATTGTCCGGAAAATTCACGATGCCGGCGCCCTAGCCTGCGTTGACGCGGTGGCCTACTCACCGCACCGGCGGCTCGACGTCAAGGCGACCCACGTCGATTTCTACGCCCTCTCGCTTTACAAGCTATACGGCCCTCACCAGTCGTTGCTCTATGGCAAACGCCAGCACCTGTTGGCGGCCAAGGGCCAAAACCACTATTTCAAGACCGAGGACGACATTCCCGACAAGCTCGACCTGGGCGGTGTCAATCATGACCTGATGGCCGGCATTCCCGGCATCGTCGACTACTTCGACGCGGTCCACGGCCACCACTTCCCGGGTTCCAACGCCGATCTGCGCGAGCGTCTTGGCGAGGTCTTCGGCCTGTTCGCGGCCCAGGAGGAGACCCTGGCCACCCGCTTCGCCGATTTTCTCAATTCCAAACCGAATCTGCGGGTCATCGGCCGGGCCATCGGCGACTCGGCGGTGCGCGCGCCGACCTTTTCCTTCGTGGTCGACGGCCGCAATTCCCGCGAGTTTCCCGAGCACATGCTGAGCCACAAGGTCTCGATCCTGGCCGACGACTTCTACGCCGCTCGCCTGATCGACGCCCTCGATCTTCGCGACAAACACAACGGCGTCGTCCGTTGCAGCATGGTCCACTACAACACTCTCGACGAAGTCGACCGCCTCATCTCGGGCTTGGACGAAGTGATCTAACGGCAAATTTCGGCAATCGCCCGTCGACGGCGGCGAGGCCGCAAAGGATCAGGCGAGGCCCGCATAGGCGGTCCAGCCCGGGCGTTCGCCGATGAACAAGCCGCCCCATACCGTCGCCAGGGACGCCAATAGCGCCCATTCAACCACGCCCATCCTCCGCACCGCCATGGCGATCACTCCCATCTATCAAAGACAGGCAAGAAAATAGCCGCCAGGGCGGAAGACCGATATCCGTCCCTTGCGGCCAAACTTGCCGTCCATGCCACGGCAAGCGATAATGCGCTCCATGATGAAACTCGGTATCACCCTGCCCGGACCCGAGCTCGGTCCCGACCCGGCGGTTCTCGGCGAATTCACCTGGCGCGTCGAAGCGCTCGGCTACCACCATGTGGTGGTTTACGACCACGTACTGGGGGTCAATCTGGCGAGCCGGCCCGGCTGGGACGGCACCTATTCCGCCGAGGACGCGTTTCACGACCCCTTCGTCCTGTTCGGCTATCTCGCGGCTCGGACAACCTCCATCGAGCTCTCGGTTCAGGTGCTCATCCTGCCCCAGCGCCAGACCGCCATGGTCGCCAAGCAGGCGGCCTCGCTGGATGTGCTCAGCGGCGGGCGGCTGCGCCTCGGTGTCGGGATCGGCTGGAACGAAGCGGAGTTCGTCGGCCTCAATGAGACCTTCTCCAACCGCGGCGTGCGCTCGGAGGAACAGGTCCGGGTCATGAAGGCCCTGTGGTCCGAGCCCCATGTGACATTCGATGGAAAATGGCACCACATCCCGGACGCCGGAATCAACCCGCTGCCGGCCCAAAGGCCTTTGGACGTGTGGTTCGGCGGCCAGCATGACAATGTTCTCCAGCGTATCGCACGGGTCGGCGACGGCTGGATGCCCCTGCACTTGCCCGCCGGCGACGCCGCCGAGCGCGAAATCGAGACCCTAATGGGCTATGTCGAGGCCGAAGGCCGAAGCCGGGACGAGATGGGCATCGACGCCTGGGTTTCCATGGGCGCCGGCGAGGCGGCGGACTGGCGCCGCGAGGTCGAGGGTTGGCGCGGCCTCGGCGCCACCCACGTGACCCTCAACACCGCCTACGACTTCGACCATCACGAGCGCATCCCGGGGACGAGCCTGGACGATCATATCGTCGCGGCGCGGGCTTATATGGAGGCGGTCGGGGATCTACTCTAGGCGCCACTCAAGACAAATGAATCAGCGCCATGGCGTAGGCCTTGCCGTCGACCTCCATCATCCGGTGGCCTCGGCCCCGGTCGTCTTCGTTCAAAAACATATCGCCAGTCTTGATAAGGCGATGATCGCCGTCAGTGGTCTCCAGACGAAGGCGACCGCTCAGCAGGATCACGAACATGCGTTGCGGTACCGGGTGCCATTCGTCGATGTAACCGGCGGGCGTGTGCATGATCCGAACGCCATCGGCGGCGACCATGGGCGTGGCGACATATCCGACAGGCGAGGGCGGCGCCATGTCGCCGGGGGCCAGCGGCCAGTCCGTCTCGTCGAAGAAGGTTTCACCGTCGTTGGAGACGTTGACGCGTAAAATATCCATGGTGCTCTCGCCTATGATGGTGTTGTCTGAAGACGCCCAATGACTGCGCCCTGGTACTAATGACCGATCGCCTGAGAGGCAAGACAGCAATCGTCGTCGGCGGTGGGCAGGCCCCCGGCGAAACCATGGGAAACGGCCGGGCCACGGCGCTGACCTTCGCCCGCGAAGGCGCCCGGCTGGTTATTGCCGACCTTGATCTTGCCGCTGCCGAGGACACTGTTCGCATGGTCGATGAAGCCGGCGGCGAGGCCGTGGCCATCGCGGGCGATGTCACCTCGGAGGCGGATTGCGCCCGCTTTGCCCAGGCCACGGTGGATGCCTACGGCCGCATCGACATCCTGCACAACAATGTCGGCATCGGCGCCGGCGACAGCGGGCCGACAAAGATTACCGCCGAGGCCTGGCGCCGCATTCTCGACGTCAACCTGACGGGAATGCTGCTGACCGCCAAGGCGGCCCTGCCAATCATGCGCAAGCAGCGTTCGGGCGTGATCACCAGCATTTCCTCGATGATCTCGATCACCGATGAAAGCGTCGTCAGAGGAAGCGCAGCCGACCAGACGGCAGGCCAGGGCCAGGTCGCCTATCGGGTGTCGAAGACCGGCGTCAATTCCCTGACCGAATCCCTGGCCATGAGCGAGGCGCCCTACAATATCCGGGTCAACGCCATTCTTCCGGGGCTCATGGAAACGCCCAACGCCATCGAGGCGCTGCTGGCGTCGACCGACATGACCCGTGACGCACTCAACAAAATCCGCGACGATCAGGTGCCGCTGGGCGGCCGCCAGGGAACCGCCTGGGACGTGGCCAACGCGGCGCTGTTTCTCGCCTCCGACGAAGCCCGCTTCATTACCGGCGTGCTGCTGCCCGTGGACGGCGGCCAAAACCTCAGGCGCGGGTAGCCGCCCGCGCCGCGCGGCAGCAGGGTCGCGGTCACCGCCATGGCGAACGCTACGGCGGCGTAGGTCACGAACAGCCAAGTGAAGTCACCCCATAGCCGGTATACCAGCGCCACCATGGAACCCCCAACGCGCCCATGCCGAGACCAACAAAGCACTTCATGGCATAGACCCGCGAACGCCAATGGGACGGCGTAAAGCGCGCCACCAGGGCGTCGTGAATGGGGATTTCGCCGAAAATCAGGATCATGGGCACGAGGGTCACGGCGACCAGGGAAAGTCCATGTAGGGTGCTGGTGGCCAACAGAACCGGCGCCTGCACCAACAGAACGCAGATGTAGATACGGCGAATCGGCAGGCGGTCGATGAGGTGGCCGAGGATGATTTTGGCGAACGCGGCCACCGCGTAGATGATAGCCAACACATCGCCGATACCCCAGCGACAACTGCCGCTTGGCCGACTGGGCCCGGTTGGCCGGCGCCAGCGGCCGCACCCTGGCGCGTCTGTTTCTTCGGGAAACCGGCATGACCTTCGGCCAATGGCGGCAACAGGCGCGGCTGCTCGAGGCCTT
>JAYZAP010000077.1:0-3328 GCA_036339655.1 Pseudomonadota bacterium
CAACCCGGTGGCCTGCGCCGCGGGCAGCGCCGTGCTCGACGTCATCGAAGGCGAAGAGCTGCTGAAAAATGCCGTGGAAACCGGAGACTACCTACGCCAGGGTCTGTGCGCCCTGGCCCAACGCCACCCGATGATCGGCGACGTCCGCGGCAGCGGCATGATCGCCGGGGTCGAACTGGTTCTCGACCGCGCGACCCAGGAACCGGCCCGGGAAGCCACCAAGCAGGTGATTAACGGCTTGAAGGATAAAGGCGTGCTGGTCGGCCGCGAGGGCTACCACCGCAACGTCCTAAAAATTCGCCCGCCCATGGTCTTCAACCCGGACAACGCCGACACCCTGATCAAGGCCCTCGACGAGGTGATCAGCGAGCTCTAGTGACAAGGATTAGTAATTAAGGGGACAGTATAATTAATTAGACAAGCATACTGTCCCCTTAATTATTATCGGCCCCGCTAGCTTCGGTTCACCGTGGCCAGGACGCCGCCAATGCCCATGAAGGTGCCGCCGGCGAGGCGGTTGAACCAGCGGCCATGGGCGCCAATCCACGGCGCCACCCGCTGAGCGGTGCCGGCGAGCACGATCTCGTAGACGAATTCGACAGCGGTGAAAGTGCCGCCCATAATGACGAACTGAAGCAGCCAGGGCGCCGCCGGGTCCATGAACTGGGGCAGGAAGGCGGCGAAGAAGATCAGCGCCTTGGGATTGGATACGGCGGTCAGGAAGCCCTGGCTGAACAGTTTCAGGGGCGTGCCGTCGCGGTCACTGGCCTGTCCTGCTCCGGCCGTGATGTCGGGCGCTGGCGCGCGCCAGGTCTTGATCCCAAGATAGACCAGGTAGACGGCACCGGCCCATTTGGCCATGGTGAACCCGGTCTCGGACGCAGCCAACAGCGCCCCCATGCCGGCCATCGAGGCGGCGATGATGACCAGGAAGCCGGCGCCGCCGCCACAAACCGTAAATACCGCGCGGCGCACGCCAAAGCGCATGCCATGGGTCACCGAGAGCAGGCCATTGGGCCCTGGTGACAGGGACAGGCCGACGGCGGCGGCGGTGTAGAGCATCCAGGTGACTGGGTCCATGGCGAGCCTCACTGCCCGGCCTGGCGTTTTTGCAGTCGCGCCCAACTGTCGCGCATGCCGATGGTGCGGTTGAACACCGGGTGCCCGGCGGTCGAGTCCGGGTCGAGCCGGAAATAGCCCTGGCGCTCGAACTGTACCGGGTCATGGGAATTGGTCGCGGCCAGGGCGGGCTCGAGCCGGCAATCGTCGAGCACGATCAGGGAGTCCGGGTTGAGGTCGTCGAGGATACCGCCGTCGGCGCCGGGTACGGTCGCAGCGAACAGATGGTCATAAAGCCTGACTTCGGCGCTGATGGCGTGGGCCGCCGAGACCCAGTGTAGCGTCGCCTTGACCTTGCGGCCGTCGGGGGCATTGCCGCCGCGGGTTTCCGGGTCGTAGGTGCAGCGCAGCTCGACGACCTCGCCGGCGGCGTCCTTGATGACCTCGTTGCAGGTAATGAAGTAGGCGTAGCGCAAGCGCACCTCGCGGCCCGGGGCAAGGCGAAAGAATTTCTTCGGCGGATCCTCCATGAAGTCCTCGCGCTCGACCCACAACTCGCGCCCGAACGGCACCTGGCGGCTGCCGGCGTCGGGGTCCTCGGGGTTGTTGATCGCCGCAAGCTCTTCCGACTGGTCCGCCGGGTAATTCTCGATGACCACCTTGAGCGGCTTTAGCACCGCCATGCGGCGCTCGGCGATCTTGTTGAGCAGCTCGCGGATACAGTGCTCCAGTAAGGCGATCTCGACCCTATTGTCGGCCTTGGCGACGCCGATGCGGCCGCAGAAGTCGCGGATCGCCGCCGCCGGCACGCCACGCCGGCGCAAGCCGCTGAGGGTCGGCATGCGTGGGTCGTCCCAGCCGTTGACTACGTCCTCCTCGACAAACTGAATGAGGCGGCGCTTGGACAGCACCGTATGGGTAAGGTTGAGTCGGGCGAACTCGTACTGGCGCGGTACATGGGCCACCGGCAGATTGGCGATCAGCCGATCATACAGCGGACGGTGGTCTTCGAATTCCAACGTGCAGAGGGAGTGGGTGACGCCCTCGATGGCGTCCGACTGGCCGTGGGCGAAGTCGTAGGTCGGGTAGATGCACCAGGTATCGCCGGTGCGCGGGTGATCGGCGTGAAGGATGCGGTAGATCACCGGATCGCGCATGTTGATGTTCCCCGACCCCATGTCGATCTTGGCCCGCAACACCCGGGCGCCGTTGGCAAACTCGCCAGCCCGCATGCGGCGGAACAGGTCCAGGCTTTCGGCCACTGGCCGCTCCCGGTACGGACTGTCGCGGCCCGGCTCGGTCAGGGTGCCGCGATACTCGCGGATTTCCTCGGGCGTCAGATCGTCGACATAGGCGTTGCCGCCATCGATGAGGTGTTCGGCCCAGGCGTAGAGGGTCTCGAAGTGATCGGAGGCGTGGTACAGGTACTCGCCCCAATCGAAGCCCATCCAGCGCACGTCTTCCTCAATGGCGTCAATATATTCGTGCTCTTCCTTGACCGGGTTGGTGTCGTCGAAACGCAAATGGCAGCGGCCGCCAAATTCGCTGGCAACACCAAAGTTGAGGCACATGGACTTGGCATGGCCAATATGGAGATAGCCATTGGGCTCGGGCGGGAACCGAGTCACCACCGCGGTCTCGCGCCCGGCGTCGAGGTCGGCGCGGACGATGTCGCGGATGAAATCCCGCGGGCCTTGGTCGTCGCCAATATTGTCGGTGCTATCGTTGTCGCTCATGGTCTCGCGCCCCGGTCACTGGTTCGCGCCCTTGTAAGGCAAAACCGGGACACCGGGAAGACTGCTCCCTACGAGCCGCTGCCGACCACGGCGATGGCCTCGATTTCGATCAGCAGGTCGGAGTGGGCGAACGCCGGGGCGCCGACCACCGAACTGGCCGGGACCTTGTTGGGAAAGGTTTCGGCCCTAATCTTGGAGAACACTTGGAAATCCTTCATGTCGATAAGAAACACCAGGATCTTGACCACATCGTCCATGGTCGCGCCGGCCTCGGCCAGCACTGCGCGAAGATTGTCGAACACCGCCCGGGTTTGGGCCGCCACGTCGCCGGGACCGATAATCTCGCCATCCGCCGACAAGGCGACCTGGCCCGAGGTGTAGACCGTTTCACCGACCTGAATTCCCGGAGTGACACGAATTTTCTCGATCCACGGCCATCCTGGATTGAGCTCGATCCGCTTGGTCATTGGCAGCCTCCACTCATAAAATGAAACGTCCTGGAATTGGCCGGGAAAACCTATCACAGGTCGGGC
>JAYZAP010000078.1:0-5190 GCA_036339655.1 Pseudomonadota bacterium
TTTCTCCCGGCCCCAGGTGGCCACGGCCTTCATCGTCGTGGCGGACCACCAGTTCCAGGTCCGGTCGGCCGCGCTGGACCTGGGCCTCGAAGGCGCTGTCGGCTGCGCTCTGGCCCCGCCACCACCAGAAGCTGGCGGTCGCGACCGCCATGAGGCAGGCGCCGCCGATCAGGCGCGCGTAGGGAAGACCTGCATTGTCTGGCGACGTCTCCGACTGGGCTTTTTCCCGCCGCCGTTTGGATTTGGATTTTGCCACGTCGATGCTCAGAACATGTAGGCCAGGCCGAACACGATATCGTGGGAATAATAGTGGTCGGCGCTGATAGCATCGCCGGTGGTGAAGCTGCCGGTCTCGATTTCACCCATGTCCAGGAAGCGGTAGCCGAGCTCGCCGACCCAGGACTCTGAGATCGCCACCCGAACGCCGGTCTGCAGGCTGTAGGCGAAGTTGTTGACGGTCTCGCTGCGGCTCTCGCGCGCGGAGGTCGCCAGATTAGTTCGCTCCACGTCGGACTCGTTGCGTGCCCAACCCAGGCCGACTCCCACATAGGGGCGCCACGGCGTATCGGTTGCGAAGTCGAAATAGGCATTGAACATCAGGCTGTCGCTGGTCACGTCATTCTTGTAGCCGACCAGGGGCGGGCCGCTGTTCTCGGCGTCGAAGTCGAGCTGCAGGCGATGGGCGTACTCGATCTCGAGGCGCAGCGGCAGATCGTGGCTGCGCCAGTGGTAGCCGACCATGATACCGGCGCCGATGGTCAATTCCGGATCATCGCCGTTCTGCTTGAGGGTGCCGCCGGGACCGCCGGCAATGGCCTCGTCGGCCGCGTCCGACACCGCCGGCAGGGCGCGAAGTCCGATATAGAAGCCACGGTCGTTGACACCCGCGTGGGCGTCGGTCCCGATCAATATCACCATGGCGGCCAAAAGCCCCGTGGCGCACCGCCAAAATCTCAATGCCATGAAATTCCCCGCTTGCCGACCACCATTGATTTGCCGCGAGTATAGCGGAAATCCCGCTACCCCCACAGGGCCGCGGGCGGCGGCGCCATGGTGCTGCCCTCGAATGAAATTCCCGGGTCACGATCACGAGCCAGTATCAGTGGTCCGTCAAGATCGACGACGCGGGCCCTGGCGGCCACCAGGGTCGCCGGCGCCATGCCCAGCGAAGTGCCGATCATGCAGCCGACCATGATGCCGAGCCCGGCGGCCTCGGCGGTATCGGCGAGCTTGAGGGCCTCGGTCAGGCCGCCGGTCTTTTCCAGCTTGATATTGACCATGTCGTAACGCCCCACCAGACCGGCCACCGTGGCGCTGTCGTGGCAGGATTCATCGGCGCATAGGGTGACCGGGCGGTCCATGCCGTCAAGCGCGCCGTCGGCGTCCGCATGAAGCGGTTGCTCGATCATTTCCACCCCAAGGGCGCCGAGTTGGGGCGCCACCTCGGCCAGCAGGTCGGGCGTCCAGGCTTCGTTGGCGTCGACGATGATTCGTGATTGTGGCGCGTTGCGGTGAATCGCCCGGACCCGCTCGACCACGCCGTCACCGTCGAGTTTGACCTTGAGTAGGGGCCGCTGCGCGTTGGCCGCCGCCGAGGCGCCCATGGCCTCGGCGCTATCCAGACTCAAAGTATAGGCGGTGACCAGGGGCCCCGGCGCGGCCAGCCCGGCCAGTTGCCAGACCGTGGTGCCGCCGCGCTTGGCGTCGAGGTCCCACAGGGCACAGTCTAGGGCGTTGCGCGCGGCGCCGGCGGGCAGGGTTGTCTGCAGCGCCTGGCGGTCGAGGCCGTCGGCGATGGCGCCTTGCAACGCGGTCAGTTGCTCGACGGTCCCGGCGATGGATTCGCCATAGCGCGGGTAGGGCACGCATTCGGCCCGGCCCACGTCGTCGCCATGGGCGATTTCAACCACCACCACCTGAGCTTCGGTTCGGGCGCCCCGGGAAATTCGAAAGGTGCCGGCGATGGGCCAGGTCTCGGCGGTGACCGTGAGGCGGCGGCCCGTCATGCCAGGTTGTCGACGATGCGCCCGACGCCGGTAATCATCGGGTCGACGCAAGGCAGACCGATCTCGCTCTCCATGGCGGCGAGGAACGGCGCGCGCGCGTCCGCCGAAAGGCGCGAGGTATCGACACTGGCGCCGACAAACTGGACCGCCGGGTTGGTCAGCCGCGCGGCGCTGATGTTGGCCTCCATGCACTCGGCGAAACCGGGCAATGGGCGGTCGGGCAGGCCGCGCATGTGGCTCCGCGTCGGTTCGTGGCACAGCACCAGGGCGTCGGGCTGGGCGCCATGGAGCAGGCCCAGGCTGACACCGGCGAAGGACGCGTGGAATAGCGAGCCCTGGCCTTCGATTATGTCCCAGTGGTCGTCGTCATTGTCGGGCGTCAGCCATTCGATGGCGCCGGAGATGAAGTCGGCGACCACCGCGTCGACCGCGATGCCGTCGCCGGCGATAAAAATTCCGCTTTGCCCGGTGGCCCGGAAGTCGGCGTTGCGGCCCTGGGACTTCATTTCGCGCTCGATCGCGAGGGTGGTGTACATCTTGCCGCAGGAACAGTCCGTGCCGACCGCCAACAGGCGCTTGCCGCTGCGTTTGGTGCCCTTGCCGACGGCGAAATCCCGGGTCGGATGGCGGACGTCGAACAGTTGGCGACCGTTTCGCCTGGCAGCTTCGGCGATGGGTTCGATGTCGGCGAGGCGGGAATGCATGCCGGCGGCCACGTCCATGCCAGCGTCGAGCGCACCGACAATGGTCTCAACCCAGTCTTCCGGAATGAAGCCGCCGGCGTTGGCGACCCCGACAATCATGGTCCTGGCGCCCCCGGTGGCGGCCTCGGCGATGGTCATGTCGGCAATTCCCAGGTCGGCCTTGCAGCTGTCGAGCCTGATTTGCCCAAGACAGTCTTCCGGACGCCAATCGAGAACGCCGCGCGACCCCTTGGCGGCAAGATCGTCGCGGGCGTCGCCGAGAAACAGTAGATAGGGCTTGTCCATGATGTCTTCCCCGGAACTTTGTTAAATGGTTTAACGCGCGAAGTAGCCCGTCTCGGCGGGCATGACAAGGGTCTTCTCTTTGATTCCTTGGACAGGGAACTCTTCGGTATAAGGTTAGACCGGAATTCTATCGGTATCGGCTCATTCAGGAGACGTCTCATGCGCATGGTCATGGCATTCGCCGGTTATATTCTCTTTGCCTCGACACCGGCGCTGGCGCAACAGGAAGCCGTGGTCGGCACCTGGGACCTGTTCGGCGACGAATGCCGCAGCGGCTATCTCGAGTACACCGATGATGGCCGGTTTCACCAAGTCTACCGGCGCGATCATGGCACCTGGATCAGCGATCCCCTGTGGGGCAATGGCACCTACCGGTTGGACGGCGATCTGTTGTTCAGTAACGAGGAAAAATTGGACGGCAGTGTGCGGGTTCAGACCAAGGAGCGGGTTTCCTTTCCCAACCCCGACAAGATGGACGTGACGTTTCTCGATCTGATCTGGATCGACAACCTGACAAACGAAGTCACGCCGGTTGACGGCTTCGCCGATAGCTGGTCGCGATGCCCGGCCGGCGCCACGGACAACATTTTCCCGATTCAGGTCGGCACCCGGTTCGATGCCGATCTGTTGGTTGGGCGCTGGGGCTGGGAGCAGGGTTGTAGCTCGGGCTATGTGGACTATTCCCGCGACGGCCGTATCCTGCTGGTCGAGACCGACGACGCCGGCAACGAAATCGTCGACCCCGAATTCGATTACGGCATTTACGAGGTCAAGGGCGAGACCCTGCTTGAGGTCTATGGTTATCACACCGGTGTCTGGACATCGGAGAGTAATTTTGCTTTTGACGACCAGGGCGTTCTGTTTTTCTCCGATAGCCTGAAGACCAGTTGGAGCAAAACCGGCGGCGAAACCAGCGAAGACGACCCCTTCATCCAAAATCTGTTTCGCTGCGTCGCGGGCGGCGGCGAGATGGCCGAAGGCGAGGCGGGAGATGCGGGTGACGCCAGTGAGGCTGTTCTCGAGGACATTCTGTTTGATTCCGACGTCGCCCTGCTGGTCGCCGCCGTCCGCGAGTCTCGGGCGCGCTGCGGTGGTGTCTATGCGTCGGTCGAGTCCGGCGGCGACGGATCGACGCCGACGACGGACGCGGTGGCGGATTGCGTCAACTATTTTTGGGCCTTCATGGATGTCAGCGGCGACGGCTACCTGTCCCTGTCCGAAATTGCCCGGGGCATGCGGCTGTTCACTAAATGGAGCATGGTGGAGCAGGCCAAGTCCGAGGGCCGGCCCGTGGACGCGGAAACCAAACTCGGCATTCATGTGATTGGCATCCTGATTTCGCCGATCGGCGCCAAGCCGGTGTTGGAAAGTTACGACTACGACAACGACGGCCTGCTCAGCCAGGCTGAACTGTTCGCCGACACCGATCTGGCCGGGGTTGTCGAACTGTCGCAGCAGCCGGTTGGCGACATTATCGATATCGAAGGTATCGTGGCGAAGCTGCAGGCCATCATGGGCATGGCCATGCAGTAGGCCATGTCATGTCACGGCAAGTCGACGTGAATTGGCGTGTCGGGATTGAAGGCATGAAAGGCAAAGGCAAAATTCACGCTGTAGGCCACGTCCTCAAGCGAACCGTCGGCCAGTTTGCGCTGTACCACCACATTGCCCACGTCGGCGCCCCCGGCGATGGTCGCGGTGTCCAGGGCCGAGGCCTGGCCCGTGGTCCAGGTCATTACCATGTTGCCCTTCCTGATGGTGCTGGCGTCGCGTAGCAGGGTCAGGCTCCAGGCCTCGCCGTCGACGGTGACCACCCGGACCAGGGGGCTATATCGTCGGGCAGGTCGCCGCGATAAAGCCAGGGCGTGCTGAGGCTGTCGCAGCCTTCATAGGGGTTGCGGCCATAACGTCGGACAAACGAGATACCCGGTGTCAGAACCTGGCTGTCCGGCGTGCGCTCGCGAAATTTGGCGAAGGATTCGATGCGCGCCGGCAGGTGCTTGAGGCGGGTGCCGGTCATGTCGCTGACGATGGCTTCGCCGAGGAACTGCTGCCACCAGCTTTCGGTCTGACGGTCATTCATCACCAGGTTCGAGTAGCGCAGCTTGCCCGTGGTGCCGAACCCCAGCCCCCGGCGGTGGAACACCATGGCGGCGTTGCACAGCGGGCAGAAAGTGACCACCACGGGTACGCCG
>JAYZAP010000079.1:0-3620 GCA_036339655.1 Pseudomonadota bacterium
CGGATCTGCAAGGTCATCGACCACCTGACCGGCAAGAATGTTGGCGCGTTCACGCACCAGCCCGTCGTCCGGGCCATAGACCAGAATCGCCCGCACCGAAGGGTCTGGCGAGCAAATGAAGCCGTCAACTTTCGACGCGGAAACCTTGACCATCAGTCGCCGGATCTCAACCGCCGACCTGACGACTGACAAAGTAGGCGGCGAGCTGGGCCCGGATATCCTCGGCGACCTCGCGCACCGTACGCTTGGTGGCGTCCTGCTGGGCGGTTAGGGTGGCGAAGTCCGAGCGCACCGCGTCGTAGCCGCCGATGGCCCGCGAACGGCCGCGAAACATCACCTGGCCGGTGGCCAGGTCGACCAGCACGAAGCTTACGTCGATGCGCTGGTCATAGCGGGTAATGGTGGTGTCCTGTTGAATGGCCAGGGCCGAATTCGATTGGGACAAGCTGGCATTGAGGCGATAGCGCGGGTTCAGCGGTTCGCCCAAGGGGCTCATTCGCTCAATCAGATCATTGCGCAGAATTTGTCCCAGCCGGTCGCTGACAATGGCAATCTGTACCGCCGCCATATGGGCCGCCGCCATGGTGCCGGCGCGCTCGCCATAGAGCGGGCGAAAGCCGCAGGCCGTCACCGCTAGGCCGCCAACCATCAACGCCATGGGACCAAGGCCACGGCGCAGCAGGCGCCGCCTTGACCAGGACTCCGGGCGCGACGGCCCCGTCACCCCGCGATCACCAAGTTGACGATGCGGTTGGGCACCACGATAACCCGGCGCGGCGACTTGCCGTCCAACGCCCGAATGATGGCCGGATCGGCCAGGGCCGCGGCCTCGGCGACGTCCTCACCGGCATCGCGGCCGAGTTCGATGGTGCCGCGCAGCTTGCCGTTGACCTGGACTGCGACAGTCACCGTATTGTCGGTCAGCAAGGCGCTGTCGGCGTCGGGCCAGGGCGTGTCCGTCAGCAGCGTCTCATGGCCCAGCCGCTGCCACAAATCCTCGGCCAGGTGGGGCGCTATGGGGCCGATCAGGCGGACAATGGTCTCGAGGCCCTCACGCATGACCCAGGCCGCCCCCGCCATGGTCTCGTCGAGCCGCTCGAGGTCGTTGGTCAATTCGCGAATGCGGGCCACGGCGCGGTTGAAATGAAAGCGGTCGAGATCGCCGGTGGTGGCATGGATTGCCTTGTGTACCGACTGATGGACCGCCGCCACGGTCTGTTCCATGCGGTCCGGCTTCGCGCCATCGACCGGGCCCAAATCCATCGGCGCTTCGGCGACCAGGCGCCACAGCCGGTTGAGATAACGCCAGGCCCCCTCGACGCCGGTCTCGCTCCACTCGAGGTCACGTTCAGGGGGGCTGTCGGACAGCATGAATAACCGTGCCGTATCAGCACCATAGCTTCCGATAATCGCCTCCGGGTCGACCACGTTCTTGCGCGATTTGCTCATTTTCTCGGAGCGCCCAGGAACCACCGGCGCGCCGCTTTCATGGTGGACAAACCCGTCCCCGTCACGGGCATCCACCTGCTCCGGAAACAGCCAGTTGCCGGCCTCGTCCTGGAAGGTCTGGTGGCACACCATGCCCTGGGTCAGCAGACCGGCGAAGGGCTCGTCGAAGCCGAGGTAGCCGCAATCGCGCATGGCCCGCACGAAGAACCGCGAGTACAGCAGATGTAGCACCGCGTGCTCGATGCCGCCGATGTACTGGTCGACCGGCAGCCAATAGTCGACCGCCGCCCGGTCCACCGGCTGCTCGGCCTGGGCGCAGGCGAAGCGCACGAAATACCACGACGATTCAAAGAACGTGTCGAAGGTATCGGTCTCGCGCTGGGCGGCCTTGCCGCAGGCCGGGCAATCGACATGTTTCCAGGTCGGGTGCCGGTCGAGCGGATTTCCGGGCTCGTCGAAATCGATGTCGTCGGGCAGGGTTACCGGAAGCTGGTCGTCGGGCACCGGCACGGTGCCGCAGTCGTCGCACAGGATGAAGGGTATGGGGCAACCCCAGTAGCGCTGGCGGGACACCCCCCAGTCGCGCAGGCGGTAGCTCACCGTGCGCTCGCCCCGATCCCGGCCGGCCATGCGGTCGGCCGCCATATCCTTAGCCTCGTCGACCGACAGGCCGTCGAGGAATTGGGAGTTTATGGCGACCCCGTCACCGAGATAAGCCTCGTCACCGATGGTCATGGCGCCAGGGTCGATGTCCGCCGGGGCGATCACCGGAATCACGTCGATGCCGTATTTGCGCGCGAAGTCGAGGTCGCGCTGGTCGTGGGCGGGACAGCCGAAGATGGCGCCGGCGCCATACTCCATGAGCACGAAATTGGCCACGTAGATATCCAGCTCGCGGCCCTCGATGAAAGGATGCAGCGCCTTGAGCGACGTCAGGTAGCCCTTCTTTTCGGCCACCGCCATGGCCTCCTCGCTGGTCCCCATGCTGTTGCACTCGGCGATGAAGGCGGCCAGTTCGGTGTCGTCGGCGGCCAGTTCCTCGGCCAGGGGATGGTTCGGCGAGACGGCGCAAAAGGTAGCACCAAAGATGGTGTCGTGGCGGGTGGTGAACATCTCAAGACGCTCGTCGCTGCCCTTGATATCGAACCACATGCGCAGGCCTT
This sequence comes from Pseudomonadota bacterium, assembly GCA_036339655.1. Classification (GTDB taxonomy): domain Bacteria; phylum Pseudomonadota; class Alphaproteobacteria; order JAAXGF01; family JAAXGF01; genus JAYZAP01. The sequence continues at coordinate 2,613 of JAYZAP010000079.1, forward strand.
CCGAGCGGCCGATCCAGTTATGCTGCATCAGACGAACCTGGTCTGGCCAGCGCTCCAGGCCCTCCAGGGCGGCGACCAGGTCGTCCGCATAGGCGGTAATGCGCATCATCCACTGGGGCAGCTTGCGCTTTTCCACCACCGCGCCCGAGCGCCAGCCGCGGCCGTCGATAACCTGCTCGTTGGCCAGCACCGTATTGTCCACCGGGTCCCAATTGACCCAGGATTCACGCCGGTAGGCGAGGCCCTTGGCGTGGAAATCGAGGAACATCTTCTGTTCGTGGCGATAGTAGGACGGGTCGCAGGTGGCGAGCTCGCGCGACCAGTCGTAGCTCAGGCCCATGGATTTGAGCCCGCGGCGCATGGTGGCGATGTTCTCGTCGGTCCATTTCGCCGGGTGGACCTTGTTCTCGATTGCCGCGTTCTCCGCCGGCATTCCAAAGGCGTCCCAGCCCATGGGATGCAAGACGTTGAATCCGCGGGCTTTCTTGTAGCGCGCCACGACGTCGCCCAGGGTGTAGTTGCGCACGTGCCCCATGTGGATGCGCCCGGACGGGTAGGGAAACATCTCCAGCACGTAATATTTTTCGCGCTTAGAATCTTCGGTTACGCGGAAGCTGCCGCGCGACTGCCAAATCTCCTGCCACTTGGTCTCAATTTCCCTGGCGTTGTATCGCGCCATCACCACCGCCGCTCAATTCGACCCCTATAGAACCCCAGAATCCGCTGACCAGGGTGCCGGCAACCTACCACGGCGGTCACCGCCTTACCAGATATCTGGGCCGCGAGTTGGGACGGTCAGATCGCCTGCAATCGGTCAGGGCGGCGGCGGAACCACCACTTGGGGCGCTTCGCGGTTCTTGTCGTGCAGCGGGAAGATGGCGAGCACCGCCTGGGCGATGGCGGATTCCGTCGCTGCCATGGCATTGCCGCCGGCCTGGTTGGCGTCAAATCTCATATGGGCCTGGGACAGCACTTTGTCGTCGTGGCAGAAAGCGGCCTGCCGGCCGA
>JAYZAP010000080.1:0-13657 GCA_036339655.1 Pseudomonadota bacterium
TGGTCGAGTTCCTGGCTCAGGGAGTTGATTTCGAACTCGGCCCAGAGCGGCAGATAGTCGCTGATTTGCTTCTTGCCGCCCTTGGGGCGTTTGTCCCGGAACAGCACGTCGCCGAAAGGGACCACGTTAAGCTTGTTGGTGAAGTGGAACAACGGGCGGTCGACCCAGACAATTTTGTCGAACGTCTTGCTCCGGGCGAAGTTAGTTCCCAGGTTCTTGAGCTTGTTCGGCATGACGAAGTCCTCGTTGACCAGGGCGTCGAAGAACATGTCGCCCGCGGCCTCGATGTTGAAGTCGCCGACCACGAAGAAATCCCGGTCGAACACCTTGTTGCGCTCGGTCTTCGAACGGCGCTTGATGAACTTGGCGAGCTGGCTGATTTCCTCCTCGCGCTGCAGCCGCTCCTTCTTGGGCTTGCCGAAGTAGATGTGGGCGCTGGCCATGACGAAGTCGAAGCGCCCCGCCCGGAACGACGCGCAGTAGGGCATGCGGTAAAGCTGGTAGCCACGATGGGTCGTGGCTGGCACGTTGAAGCCGATCTCGAAGACCAGGCCGGTGGCGGTGAAGCTGCGTTTGTCGTAGAAGAAAGTCGTTGTGCTCGGAGTTGCCCGTCGGGTCGGGTACCAGGATGGGATAGTGGCCGGGCAGCATGGTCTGGAACTTGCTCAGGCCCCTCAAGTCGGTCTTGACTTCCTGCAGGGCGTTGATATCGAAGAGCTCGCAGATATCGGCCATGTATTGCAGCACCCGGCGGGTCTGGTTGTTGGAGAACTACTGGATTTTCCAGGTGGCGATGACCAAATTCTCGTTGAGCTTGCGGCTGGGCACCTTGAACGGTTCCTGGCTCATGAGGTCCATCAGCTTCTGGCGTTCCTTGGCGATGATGACGTCGGCGTTCGGTATGGTCTGCTCCCTTGCGACAGTGGGGCGATATCATATTTTTGTTATTCTACCACAAGCTGTATGTAACTGGAACCGGTCGCGGGGGTGGCGATCTCGACATCGAGCCCACTGTTGGCTAGCGTAGCCGCAGGAGGTGCGGCCATGATCGTTCTCGTCGCTGGATCCCACGGCGTCACCGGGCAACTTCTGATACCGCTGCTGGTTCAAGGCGGTCACGCCGTCAGGGCCATGGTGCGCAATCCGGCCCAGGCGCCGGCCGTGGCGGCGTTGGGCGGCGAACCGCTGATCGCCGACCTCGAGGCCGAATGCGCCCACGCGGCCGAGGGCTGCGACGCCATCATGTTTTGCGCCGGCGCCGGCGCGGGCAGCGGAACCGCGCGCAAGGAGACCGTCGATTTTGCCGGCGCCGTCAAGCTGATCGACGCGGCCACGGCTCATGGCGCGCGGCGCTACGTCATGCTGAGCGCGATCACCGCCGAAAATCCGCAGGCCTACGACGGCAATTCGGACTCCATGCGGGCCTATCTTTTTGCCAAGTCGAAGGCGGACGAAGTGTTGCGGGCGAGCGGGCTGGACTACACCATCGTCCGGCCCGGCCGCCTGACCGACGAGCCCCCGTCGGGCCGGGTCGAGATAGCCCCGATCATGGACCATGGCGGCACCATCACCCGGGCCGATGTCGCGGCGGTCATGGCGGCGACCCTCGAACGCGGCAATACGGTGGGCAGGACCTTCGACCTGCTTGCCGGCGAGACACCAATCAACGAGGCGCTGGTCGCCCTGTAAACCGGACATCCCCACCCCGTGTCGTGGCCTGGTTCCGCGACGTTACAACCCGTAAATCCGGGCCTAGTCGCGCAGAAGCTCAACCACCATTTTCTGGAAGTGATGGACGCCCGCCTCCCAATAGGGCGAGAACCGGGTATCCATGCCAATTTCGGCACGTAACGCATGCTGTTTATGGACTTGGGCGACCAACGGTTTGTCCTCGTCACCGACTGAAAGCCAGCCGTCCCGGACCTCTTCGCGCGCGGCCGTGAGAGCCGGGTCGAGCGATGCGTCGCCGATGAAGTGAAACACCCTGCGTTGCTGGGTGCGGTCGTGGGCCAAGGGCACCAAAATGGTGGTCACCAGGTGATTTGGCATCACCGCGATCACCGCGAACGGTAGGATGAACAACAGCAGGGTCCCGTCGTCGAGGCCGTCGTCGGGCGCGCCACCGTTCTCCAGGTGGGGGAACAGCGGCAGGCCGCCGACCTGTCGCGCACCGCCATAGCGGATACCGCCGCCATTGCCGGTATTGCGATTGGCCGGTCGTCGCGCCGCCATGCCGATGTAGGCGCCGCTATCGTCGAAATCAATCTCGAACGTGCCGCCGTGAGGCCCGATCGCCGGATGAATCCAGGGCACATGATAGTCCTCGATGCCGCCTTCGACCGCCAGCTTCCAGTTGCCCTCGAATTCCGAGGACGTGGTAATCCCCGAGTGGCGCAGTTGGCCGAGGTCGAAACCCTCCAGTCTGGCTTCGATCGGGGCCACGAATTCGGCCAACGGCGGCGCCTTGCCGTCGAGGTTGATGAAGACATAGCCGAGCCAGGTTCCGGCGCGCACCCGCTTGAGGCCGAGTTCGTCGGCGTTGAACCCGTCGACCTCGTGCTTGTTGACGCCGCCGAGGCCAGGCGTGCGCACCAGCCGTCCCTCGAGATCGTAAATCCAGCTATGCCACGGGCAGCGCATGCTGATGGCGCCCTTGCACGGCTTGTCGACCACCTGCATGGCACGGTGGGCACAGACATTGTGGAAGACGTTGACCGCGCCGTCCTGGCCGCGGGTAACAATCAACGCCCAGCCGGCAACGGTGACCGGGCAGATGTCGCCGGGCTCGGGGACATCAGTCTCGAAGGCGCAGGTAATCCAGGTGCGCGGGAACAGTTTCTCCCGCTCAAGGTTCCAAAACGCCTCGTCCACATAGGCCTTCGCCGGCAGTCCCCGGGCTTCCCCAGTCGGGCGATAGAGCGCCTCGAGCTCGGTCTCGGATATGAAATTTTCCAGCCCCGCCATACCTCATTCTCCTCTGTTGTCCGGGCTGCCTCTAGCAACCCAGTTTCTCCAGTGACATCAAAAAACGCATCCTGCTAACGTCGTTATTATCTCTCCCGGATGGCCAAAACCTGGTACCGGGGCGCCCCAAATCCAGATATCTATGACAAGCCTCGCAAGAAACCATATTTATATTAGTCATTTAGAGAAGATTTTCCCCAAGGATAAACTTGCCTACAATCAGGGTATGTAGCACTCTACCAATTGAAACGCATGTGACGATTGTTCTCGTTATACAAATAATGTTTGTATGACGCCGAAGTGTGGAGCCACCGAATTCATGAGCCAGCATATTCCGCCGTTCGCCGCCCTGCGCGCGCTTGAGGCCACCGCGCGAACCGGCCGCCTTGTCGATGCCGCCGACGAGCTGTCGGTGACCCACGCGGCCGTAAGCCACCAGATCCGAAAGCTCGAGGAATGGTTCGAGATCGAGTTGTTTACGCGCCACGGCAACGGTATGCGGCCGACCACCGCCGCCATGGAATATGCCCGAAGCGTGTCCCAGGCCTTCGGCCTGTTATCCGACGCGACCGCGCAGTTGCGCTCGCTCACCGACGATCGCCCGGTGCGGATCAGCTCACCGCCTTTCTTCTTTGAAACATGGTTGCTGCCTAACATCCGGGCGTTTTGGAGCGATCATCCCAAGATCGGCGTCTACGCCATCTGTACCAGTTCGCTCTACAGCATCGACCCCTGGGACCCAGAAACCGACCTTGCGATCCGGGTCGCTGAAGACGACTCCGCCGAGTGGTCCGGATACGAAGCCCGCACGCTTATGCCGATCAATGTGATACCGCTGTGCAGCCCGTCATACATGCGGACGCATGGACCGATCGACACCATCGACGCGCTGTTGTCCTGCACCTTGATTGACGACAATACACAGCTGTGGCGGCGTTGGCTGGAGCGCCGGGGAGGCCGTGACTAGAGGGTGGCGGATGCGCGACCCTTCTCCGACCTGGGTCCAGCCGTCACCAGTGCGACCCTGGGTGAGGGCGTCGTTCTCGCGCCCAAGTCCCTGGTCAATCACCACCTGCGGCTCGGTGCGCTGGTCGCCATGGACTGGTTCGGCGCCGGCGCGGTGTCGCGGCACTATTACCTTTACTGGAAATCGGCGAATTTGCGCCAGAACGTGGAAATGCTCCGCGACTGGTTGCTCGAATCCACGGCCCAACGCCCCGGCGACGCTGGTCTCGACAGCGGCCCCACTATTGACTAGCCTGATCCCAGGAGGTGCTGGTCATGGCGTTACTCCAGGCGGCAGGCAGCGAGCTCAATTATTCCCTGACGGCCGATTACTACACCGACCCGGCGGTGTTCGCCGCCGAGCGCGAGCGTATCTTCTTCCGCACCTGGCAGCGGGTCGGCCACGGCGAGCAGGCCAGGGCGCCCGGGGATAGTTTCGCCTGCGACATTCTTGGCGAGCCGCTGGTCGTCGTCCGTGGCGACGACGGCGCGCTCAGAGCCTATCGCCATGACGGCCAAGACCACTCCGGCGACGGCCTGCGCCTGGAGATGTTCTGCAATTTCGTGTTCGTCAATCTCGATGACGGCGCCGCTGCCATGGCCGCGACCCTGCCCGGTCTCGAGGACGAAATCCGCAGCTTCTCGCCGGACTGCGACGCCCTGACCCTGGCCCACCGCACCGAGGCGACCTATGACGCCAACTGGAAGGTGGCGGTGGAGAACTACTCTGAATGCTACCACTGCGACCTCAACCACCCGCTGCTCATGAAGGGGGTGCTCGACGGCGGTGGCTACCGGGTCGAACTCCACGACTGCTACCAGAAACACGCCAGCACCATCCAGTCCGACGAGAACCGGTCCTACGATTTCGACCGAGGCCGCACGCCGCGCGGTGGCGAGTTCGGCGCCTGGTATATCTGGCCCAACTGCTCGTTCCAGGTCTATCCCGGCGGCTATCTCCACACCTTCAAGTGGTTCCCCCTCGGCGTCGAGCGGACCCGATGCACTGTCGACTGGTATCTACCCTCGACGACCCCCGGCGCGGTCGAGCGCGACCTCATCGACCAGCACGCCGCATACACTTTCGCCGAGGACGAACCCCTGGTGAACGCCGTGCAAAAGGGCCTGCACAGCCTGGGCTACGACCGCGGCCCGCTGATGGTCGAGGACCACATCAGCTATCTCGGTGAGCACAGCATCCTCCACATCCAGTCCCTGGTGCGCCAGGCGCTGGGGGGTGTGACCCCTAGGTCGCTCCTTGACCCACGGTTTCCGTCTTAAGGACTTGCCCCAATCCCGGACTGCGGTCACCACTGGGTGATCGAGAGACCGGCGATTTCCGCGTTCTCAGCGACCCGAAACCATCGCAATTTCGTAGACCACTGCGATTTTCAGGTACCCCCTGCCGGGGTATTTTTTAAAATGGCGATAAAACTCGGTTTAAAGGCCGAAATAAGGTTGGCTGGGGCGGCAGGATTCGAACCTGCGAAATGCCGGTACCAAAAACCGGTGCCTTAGACCTCTTGGCTACGCCCCATCACCCGGTGGCGCATACTTACGCGGAATTCATGACTGTTCGCAACAATAGCGATCAGCTTGCCGCCTCAACCCGGCCATAGTTGTCCTCGAAGCGGACAATGTCATCCTCGCCGACGTAGCTGCCACATTGCACTTCGACGATGCGCAGCGTCACCTTGCCAGGGTTCTCCAGGCGATGGGTGGCGCTAATCGGGATGTAGGTCGATTCGTTTTCCTCCAGCAGGCGCTCCTCATCGTTGCAGGTGATCCGGGCGGTACCCTCGATGACCACCCAGTGTTCGCTGCGGTGGTGGTGCATCTGCAGCGATAGCCGCGCCCCGGGTTTGATTGTGAGTTCCTTGATCTTGAAGCGCGGGCCTTCCAGCAGCACCGAGAACGAGCCCCATGGCCGGCGGTCGTCGAGGTGCGCCGTGGCTTCGGACCGGCCCGCCTCCTTGAGGCGCTCGACCAGGGACTTGATGCCGGTAGTGTCGTGGCGGCTGGCGACCATGACCGCGTCGGCGGTCTCGACCACCACCAGGTCGTCGACGCCCGCGCAAGCGACCAGGCGGCGGTCGGCGCGGACCAGGGAGTTGCGGCTGTCCTCGAACATGACATCGCCGTGGGTGGCGTTGCCCTCGGCATCCTTGTCCGAGACCTCCCACAGGCGGTCCCACGAGCCGACATCGGACCACGCGATGTCGAGAGGCACCACGGCGACATCGTCGGATTTTTCCATCACCGCCTTGTCGAAGGCCAGGGACGGCACCTTGTAGTAGCGCTCCAGCGGCACCCGGAACGGCATGGCATCGCCGTCGGTCTCGGCCATGGCCGCGCGCACGGCGTCGAGCACGTCGGGCGAATGGTCGTTGAAGGCGGCCAGCAGGGTCGCCACCGAGAACACGAACATGCCGCTGTTCCAATAGCAGTCACCGCCGGCGATCAGGCGTTCGGCCTCGTCACGGGGCGGCTTCTCAACGAATTGGTCGACCGCGAAGGCGCCCTCGACGCCGGCTAGGGCCGGCCCGCGCCGGATATAGCCGAGGGTCGGGTCCGGATTGGCCGGGGTCATGCCGAAGGTGACCAGACGCCCATAGCCGGCGACCCGGGCAGCCAAGGCCACGGCGTTGGCCAGGGTGTCGGTGTCGTGCATCGCGTGATCGGCCGCCGCCGCCCACAGTATGGGGTCGGTAAAACGGGCCTCGGCATAAAGCGCGGCGAGGGCGATGGCGGCCGCCGTGTTACGCCCGGTGGGCTCGGCGATAACATGGCGGCCGAGGTCCGGGTCGATATCGCCGAGCTGGTCGAGCACGGCGAAATAGTGGGCGTCGGTGGTCACCGTCACCACATGATCCGTAGGCGCCGTCGCCATGGCGCGCTGCGCCGCCTGTTGCAACAGGGATTCGTCGCCCGCCAGGGCCAGCAGCTGTTTGGGGTAGGCCTCGCGGCTGGTCGGCCACAGCCGGCTGCCGACACCGCCGGCCAGGAGCACCGGTACAAGCGTTGTCATGGGGTCCATTTGTACACCGGAACCTCGGTTCCGCGCCATGGGCCTTGAAAACCGGGCAGGGAGCGCAGATATGGAGGGTGCGCGGCGATCAGCGACAGGCGGCACCGCGCGGTGGCCCTGTTCGGGACGTAATAAGAACGTTGCCAGATTCACGGGCGAAGTTCACACTAGGTACGTGGCCGCGCGTGCAACAGCCAGAATGGGTCAATGGCAACCTCTTACGTTCCCGCCCTAGGGCGAGACCAGGGTCTCTCGGCCTATCTCGCCGAGGTTCGCAAATATCCCATCCTCGAAGCCGAGGAGGAGTACATGCTCGCCCACCGCTGGCGCGAGCACGAGGACACCGAGGCGGCGCGCCAGCTCATCACCAGCCATTTGCGCCTGGTGGCCAAGATCGCCATGGGCTTTCGCGGCTATGGCCTGCCTATCGACGACGTCATTTCCGAGGGCAATGTCGGCCTCATGAAGGCGGTCAAGCGCTTCGATCCGGAGCGCGGGTTTCGCCTCTCGACCTATGCCATGTGGTGGATCCGGGCGTCGATCCAGGAATACATCCTGCGCTCGTGGTCGCTGGTCAAACTCGGCACCACGGCGGCCCAGAAGAAACTATTCTTCAACCTGCGCCGCATTAAGGGCCAGATCAAGGCCATCGACGACGGTGATCTGCCGCCCGAGGCAGTGGCCGAAATCGCCACCCGGCTCAATGTCTCCGAGACCGACGTGATCGAGATGAACCGCCGCATGGCCGGCGCTGATCATTCCCTCAATGCACCCGTTAGGTCCGACATGGACGCCGAGTGGATCGACCGCTTGGAAGACGACGGGGAAGATCAGGAAACCAGCTTCGCCGACGCCGAGGAACTGGGCAAGCGGCGCGAGTTGCTCGAGGCCGCTCTCGACGACCTCAACGAGCGCGAGCAGCATATCTTTACCGCCCGCTGTCTCGACGACCCGTCCCTGACCCTGGAAGACCTCAGCAAGGTCTACGACATCAGCCGCGAACGGGTGCGCCAGATCGAGGTCCGGGCCTTCGAGAAGGTCCAGAAACACATGCTCAACGGCGCCGTCGCCGCCGGCATGATGGACCGCGAACGCCTGCTCGAAATGCCCGACACCAGCGCCGCCCGGCGCTAGCGGCTTGTCTCACTGCCTGGCCAGCCCGCTCCCCCTCCCAGCCACCCATGGGATCATACGCTGTGGGTGGCTGGGCGGGGGAGCGGGCCGGTGATGCGCCCGTCAGGCCAAGACCCTTGCGCCTTCTCGTCTTCCAACACATCGATATCGAGCATCCCGCCATCTTCCGGGACTTTCTCGCCGAGGACGGCGTCGCCTGGGATGCGGTCGAACTCGACCAGGGCGAGCCTATTCCAAGCCTCGACAGCTACGACGCCCTGTGGGTCATGGGCGGGCCCATGGATGTCTGGCAGGAGGACGAGCACCCCTGGCTGGTGCCGGAAAAAGCCGCCGTGCGCGAGGCCGTGGTCGAGCGCCGCATGCCCTTTTTCGGGGTTTGTCTCGGCCATCAATTACTCTGCGAGGCGCTTGGCGGCGCGGTCGGCCCTATGGCCCAAGGGGAAATCGGCGTGCTTGACGTCGAGCTGACCCCGGCCGGTACCGATGACCCTTTGTTTGCCGGCCTAGGTCCGACTATCACGTCTCTGCAATGGCATAGCGCCGAGGTCTCGGCTTTGCCTCCAGGCGGCGTCGCCCTGGGCCGGTCGCCGGTGTGCCCGGTTCAGGCCCTGCGGGTCGGCGACCGCGCCTGGGGTATTCAGTTTCACTGCGAGGTGACCGCCGCCACCGTGCCCGAATGGGGCGAGGTGCCGGCCTACCGTCAGGCCCTGGAAGACTCCCTCGGCGCCGCGGCCATGGCGCGGTTCCAGGCCGAGGCGGCGGCCGCGCTGCCAGGCTTCAACGCCAGCGCCCGCACGCTCTACGACAATTTCATGGCCCGGGCGCGGCCCGTCACCGCCTGATATGCCGACTCTTGCCGCGGTTGTCGCCGAAGCCCGCGCCTGCCGGATTTGCGCCGACCACCTGCCGCTCGGCCCCCGGCCGGTTTTGCGCGCCGAGGCCGGTGCGCGCCTGATGATTATCGGTCAGGCGCCAGGCACCAAGGTGCACGCTAGCGGCGTTCCCTGGGAGGATCCGTCCGGCGAGCGCCTGCGCGGCTGGATGGGAATCGACGCCAAGACCTTCTACGACGCCGGACGCATCGCCATTATCCCCATGGGCTTTTGCTATCCCGGTCTCGCGGCCAGCGGTGGCGACGCCCCGCCGCGCCCCGAATGCGCCCCCCAGTGGCACGGTCGCCTGCGTGCTCTGCTGCGGGCCATCGAACTGACCCTGTTGATTGGCGGCTATGCCCAGAGCCACTACCTGGGGTCCCGCGGCGGACGCAGCGTCACCGACACCGTGCGGGCGTGGCGCGACGTCATGCCCGAATTCCTGCCGCTGCCCCACCCGTCGTGGCGAACCCGTGGCTGGGTGAGAAAGAATCCGTGGTATGAGAGCGACGTAATCCCGGCGCTCAGGGTGCGGGTGGCGGCGTTGTTGGAAAGTTGATGAGACCATGAACACGAACCGCATCCGCGGCATCCTTTTCGACAAGGACGGTACCCTGCTCGACTTCGACGCCACTTGGCCGCCGGCTTATCAGGCGGCGGCTGAAATGCTGGCCGGCCTTGCCGGCAATCCGGCTCTGGTCAACCGCGTCATGCGCCTCGGCGGTTACGGCGAGGACGGCGTGCTTGACCCTGTTTCGGTATTCGCCTGCGGCTCGACCGACGAAATCAGCGAATTTTGCGCCGCCATACCCGAACTTGACGGAATCCAGGACATTGCCGGGCGGGTCGACCGCCTTTTCACCGAATTCGGTGAGCAGGCGCCGTGGGTGGTCGACTGCCTTGATGCAATTCTCGAAGGCCTGCACGGTCGTGGATTTGCCCTGGGGTTGGCGACCAACGACAGCGCCGCCTCGGCCGAGGCTTGGATTGCTCACAACGACTTCGACCGGCTTTTCGATTTCGTTGCCGGCGCCGACTCGGGCTATGGCGCCAAACCGGACCCGGCGGTGTTTCACGCATTCTGCGCCAGGACCGGCCTTGCGGCGCACCAGATTTGCATGGTCGGTGACACCATCGCCGACGCCGAGCTCGCCCGCGCCGGTGGCGCCGGATTGTCAGTCTTCGTCGAGACTGGCGTCGCCGCCGGTGCCGATCTCGCGGCCCTGGTCGATCACGTGCTGCCTTCGGTCGCCGACCTCGACCGAATTCTCGGGTAGGAGACCGCCGTGGCGAGGCTCCTGGTCCTGTTGGCCACCCTGGTCGCCTGGGTCGCCGCCGCAGCCGCTGCGCCGACGCCCCCCGGTGAGGTACGGGACCAGCCCACAGCCGAAGCGCTGCTCGACAACAGCGCGGCCCCGGACAACCCGATCCACAACGACTACTTCCTGCCCATAGGCGAGGCCGGCCCGGCGTTGCACGAGTTTTCCGGTACCCTGTCGGTTCCCCTGACCATGATGGAGATCCCCGGTAGTTCGGCCGGCGGCACCCGATTCTTTCCGGCAGTAGATCTCGCCTTTGTCAGTCGCGGTGGCCACCTGATCCCGGTCGAGCGCGACATCATTCGCGGTGGCGCTGGCAGCAGTGCCTGGGACGTCATCCTGTCTCCCGGCCGCGTGTGGTCCGAGGCCGGCGACGGCGGGTTGTCGCGCGCCTCGTTCCCTTTCATTCTCGCCGGGCGGGTGTGGAACGAGTCCCATAACGGCCTGGCAACCTTCGTTTACGATGACAACCGGGTCTCGCATTTGCAAATCCAGATCGTTCAGGAAGCGGCCAATTGGAATAGGTTTTCCGCTTGGGGCCGGTTGCCGGCGAAGTTCACGCCGCACGCCGTCGACAGCACGGTCGTCGTGGATTTCCAGGCGGAATTGGCGGCGCGCCTGCCCATGAATCCGTGGTCGGAACTCCCGGGCGTGACCGACTCGGACCTCGCCGACCGTTTCGATGGCGGTGCGCGACACGTGATAACCAGTGGTCTGGTCGTAGACGGCGTGCTCTACGCCCGGCCCTGCGCGACCAAGTTCGGCGACTATCCCTACTGTGCGGAGATGCGCCACGGGGTTTATTCGATGACCAAATCCATGGGTGCGGGCCTCGCCCTGCTGCGCCTCGCCGCGGTCTATGGCGACGATATCTTCGATCTCAAGATCGAAGATTTTGTCGACGTTACCGCCGGTCATGATGGCTGGGCCGAGGTTACCTTCGGCGATGCCTTGAACATGACCACGGGCGTCGGCGACCTGTCCCACGATCCCACCTCGCCAAACAACGACGAAGACCACACACCCGAATTCTGGACCTACGCCGACGCCATGGGGGCCGAGCGGCGGCTCCGCATGGCCTTCGCCGGCGGCAACTACCCCTGGGGCCCTGGCGAGGTCTTCCGTTACCGCAGTATCGACAGCTATGTCCTCGCCGCCGCCATGGACGCCTTCGTCAAACGCGAGACGGGCCCGGACGCCGATCTTTGGGACATGATGATCGGCCAGGTGTTGCGGCCCATCGGCGTGGCTCACGCGCCGATGATGCATACCCGCGAGGGCGATGGCGGACGCGGCGTCCCGATCATGGGTTGGGGCCTGTATCCGATCCTGGACGAGATGGCGAAGATCGCCGGGTTGTTCCAGAGCCGCGGCGTTCATCGGGGCCAGCGGCTGCTCAGCGCCGATGGCTTGCGCGCGGTCTTCCCGACCGAGGCCGAGCCCGGACTGCCGGCGCTTTGGGACAACGTTTACGGCGCCTACCGCTATCGCTCGTCGTTCTGGTTCATGCCGTTTCGCGGCAACCGCGGGTGCTTCGTCTGGATACCGGAGATGCTGGGTTTCGGCGGTAACATCATCGCTCTCATGCCCAACAGCATGATCGCTATTCGCCTGTCCGACGACTACAAAGGCGCGTTGGGACAGTACGAGGGCGAGAGCATGGCCCGCCTCGCCGACCACATCGAGCCGTTCTGCGAAGAATAGGCGGGGCCAAGGCGAAATCCCGGTTGCAATCCCATCGCGCCATGACGAACATGGCGGCCAGCAAATCTATTCGTTCCAAGGGAGGCTTTGATAATGGACGTTCGCGCCGCTGTTGCCCATGAGAAGGGCAAGCCGTTGACCATCGAGACCGTGCAGCTTGAAGAACCTAAGTCCGGCGAGGTGCTGGTCGAGATCAAGGCCACGGGTATCTGCCACACCGACGAGTTCACCCTGTCGGGCGCCGACCCGGAAGGGTTGTTCCCGGCCATTCTCGGCCACGAGGGCGCCGGCGTGGTGGTCGATGTGGGTCCTGATGTGTCCAGCCTGGCCAAGGGCGATCACGTCATCCCGCTGTACACTCCCGAGTGCCGGCAGTGCGAGTACTGTACCTCGGGAAAGACCAACCTGTGTCAGGCCATCCGCGTCACCCAAGGCCAGGGCCTGATGCCGGACGGCACCAGCCGGTTCTCCCTCAACGGCAAGCCGATCTATCACTATATGGGGACTTCGACCTTCGCCAACTTCACCGTGCTGCCCGAGATCGCCCTGGCGAAAATCCGTGCCGACGCGCCGTTCGACAAGGTCTGCTACATCGGCTGCGGCGTCACCACCGGTCTCGGCGCGGTGATGAACACGGCCAAGGCCGGGCCCGGCTCCAACGCGGTGGTGTTCGGCCTCGGCGGCATTGGCCTCAATGTCATTCAGGGCTGCCGCATGGTCGGCTGCGACAAGATCGTCGGCGTCGACACCAATCCCGACAAACGGGTCCTGGCGGAAAAATTCGGCATGACAGACTTCGTCAACCCCAGCGATGTCGACGGCGACCTGGTCGGCCATCTGGTCGAGTTGACCGGCGGCGGCGCCGACTACAGTTTCGAGTGCATCGGCAATGTCGATGTCATGCGCACGGCGTTGGAGTGCTGCCACAAGGGCTGGGGCGAAAGCATCATCATCGGCGTTGCCGGCGCCGGTCAGGAAATCACCACCCGGCCGTTCCAACTGATCACCGGGCGGGTCTGGCGCGGCACCGCGTTCGGCGGCGCCAAGGGCCGCACCGACGTGCCGCGCATTGTCGACTGGTACATGGACGGCAAGATCAACATCGACGACCTGATCACCCACACCATGCCGCTCGACGACATCAACAAGGGCTTCGACCTGATGCACGCCGGCGAGTCGATTCGTAGCGTGGTGGTGTTTTAAACGGCCACCGTCGGTGACCTGCGTTCAATTGCCCACTCTTGTGTTCACACAGACTGGGGCTCCCGCCGCATGCGCGGCGACGTGCTGTCGCGCTTGCCGACAGTCAAGAGATGACCGCCGGTTCCGCTACTCTCCGCTTTCTTTCAGCCCGCGACATTCTTGGTCGCAACAATGCGGGTCGCCGCTTATGCGGCGGGAGCCAAGCGGATGGATATCCGCACCCGGTAATTGAGGGCCAGACCAAGAATTGCTAGCGCGTGAAGCTGTAGAGCTCGATCAGGCCGAGGATGGTGCCGACCACCACGGCCATGGCCGAGAGCCAGAAGGTGGCGCGCCGCACATAGTAGAGGCCAATCCAGACGGAGCTCGAGCGGCGGATATCGACCGCCAGCACGACGTCGAGATAGCGCCCGACCCAGGCCGCCAGC
>JAYZAP010000081.1:0-3649 GCA_036339655.1 Pseudomonadota bacterium
GGCCTTTTCCTGGTAGTTGATGGTCAACGGGAAAAAATCGAGGCCGACACGCGGCTTCTTCTCGGCAACGGCTGTGCACAGCACGGCGGTCTCGCCGTAGCTGATGAGCACGGCGCCATCGGCCTGACGCGCCATACGCCCGGTTTCTATGACCAGGGGTTTGCCACCCCAGTTAATTTCTTTGCGGATGATATTGAACATTTCTCTTCCTTCCGTCCGGTCGGACCGCTTGTCGGCCCGCCGATTTTAGAATGATGCTTGTGTTTGCGTCCGAAGCGCGAAGCCCATGCCCGCAGTCCCTTCGGCAAGACGGATTCCTGCCACAGGGTTCCGGACGCAATCGAGGCGCGGCGGGGCGGATGCGCCCGCCATAGGCCTCAACGTCGTAGTCCCAATCGTTCGATGATCAACTTGTAGCGATCGTTGTTGATGCGAATGAGATAATCCAGGAGCCGGCGCCGGCGGCTGACAAGCATCAGCAACCCGCGGCGCGAATGGCGGTCCTTCTTGTGGGTCTTGAAGTGTTCCGTGAGATTGACGATACGCTCGGTCAATACGGCAATTTGTACTTCGGGGGACCCGGTGTCGCCGTCCTTGACGGCATACTCGGTAATGAGCGCAGACTTGCGCTCGGCGGATATCGACATCGGCTACTCCAAGTCTAGAGGTTGAAAACACGCACCGGACGGACGTCGCCGTCATGAACCTCAGCGAGCGCCACCAGCCGGTCATCGGCGGTAACGCGAACTAATCCTGGTTCGGTGCCAAGCACCTGCACGACTTGTCCCTGTGAGAGACGTGTCGCCTGGGAATTGGTCATGGCCAGCGCCGGGATGTCGGCCAGCGCGGTCTCTACCGGTCTCAGGTGCTCCGAGAGCGCGGCACTATGCATCAGGTCATCCAGTTTATCTAGCGAAATTGCATCGCCCTCGAAAAAATTTCCGGCCCGGGTTCGGCGCAGCTCCGAGAGGTGTCCGACAGTGCCGAGAGCCTCCGCCAGGTCGCGGGCCAGAGCCCTGACATAGGCGCCCTTGCCGCAGTCGACTTCGAATACCGCGTGGTCTGCGTCAACGACTGTCATCATTTCCAGCCGGTGGATGGCGACCGGACGCGGCGCCTGCTTGGCGGCCTCGCCGTGGCGCGCCAGGTCGTAAGCCCGGCGGCCGTCAATCTTGACGGCGGCGTAGTCCGGCGGCACCTGGTCGATGACCCCGGTAAAGGCCGCCAGCGCCTCGCGAACGGCGTCCTCAGTCGGTCGTACATCGCTGGTTTCGGTCACCGCACCCTCGGCGTCGTCGGTGTCCCGCGCCTCGCCCCAACGCAGGGTGAAGCGGTAGGTCTTGTAGCCGTCCATGGCATAGGACGCGGTCTTGGTCGCCTCGCCCAGGGCGATCGGCAGAACTCCCGTGGCCATGGGGTCGAGGGTGCCCCCGTGACCGGCCTTGGCCGCCCCGGTCAGCTTGAGAACCTGGGCCACCACCCGGGCCGAGGTCGGGCCCGACGCCTTGTCGATATTCAGCCAGCCGTGAATCGGCCGGCCCTTGCGCTTACGGGCCAAGGCTGTCGTCGGCCTCGTCGTCAGCGCTCATGGTCCCGGCCGAGCAGCGCAGCAGGGCGTTGATTTTGCTCGCCTCGTCGAACGAGGCATCCATCTGGAAGCTGAGCGCCGGGGTAAACCTGAGCCGCACCACCTTGCCGACGCGGCCGCGCAGAAACGTCGCGGCGCGGCGCAGTGCGGCAAGCATCGCCGTCCGGTCTTCACCGCCGCCGCCCAGCGGCATGACAAACGCCGTGGCATTGCGCAGATCGGGGCTGATACGAACCTCGGAGACGGTCAGGGACACGTCGACAAGATCGGAATCACGCAACTCGCCGCGGGCTAGAACCTCGGAGAGCGCATGGCGGATTTCCTCGCCGACCCGGAGTTGTCGCTGGCCGCGTGCCTTGCTGGGAGTCTTGGTCATGATCTTGTAGCCGTCACCCGGCCACCCATCTACAAGCTGCGGGCGATTTCCTCGACTTCGTAGGCTTCGATAATGTCGCCCTCGCGAATATCGTGATAGTTCTCGAAGGCGATGCCGCATTCGAGGCCGTCCTTGACCTCCCGGGCATCGTCCTTGAAGCGCTTGAGCGCCGCCAACTTGCCTTCGTAGATCACCGTCTCGTCGCGCAGCAGGCGGACGCTGGAGGTCCGCTTGATAAGCCCGTCGGTGACCCGGCAGCCGGCGATATTGCCGATCTTGGAAATGTCGAACACTTCAAGCACCTGGGCATTGCCGAGGATACGTTCGCGAAGGGTCGGCGCCAGCATGCCGCTGAGCGACGCCTTGAGGTCGTCAATCAGATCGTAAATCACCGAGTAATAGCGGATTTCGACGTTGTCGCGCTGGGCCAGTTTGCGGGCCTGGGCGTTGGCGCGAATGTTGAAGCCGATGACCGCCGCGTTTGACGCCTGTGCCAGGGTGATGTCGGACTCATTGATCCCGCCGACGCCGCCATGGAGGAGATTGATCGCGACTTCGTCGGTCGCCAGCTTGTCGAGGCTGCCAACAATCGCCTCGAGCGAGCCCTGGACGTCGGCCTTGATCACCACCGGCAGGGTATCGATTTTGCCTTCGGCGATATCGGTGAACATTTGCTCAAGCGAGCCGCGGGCCTGGGCCACTGTGCGCACCTCGCGCATCTGCGCCTGGCGGTAGGCGGCAACCTCGCGGGCCCGGCGCTCGCTATCGACGACGATAACGTCGTCGCCCGCAGTGGGCACTCCGCCAAGGCCGAGGATGACCACCGGCGTGCCCGGCCCGGCGTCGTCGACCGACTCGCCCCGATCATCGAGCAGGGCGCGCACCCGGCCCCACTCGCTGCCGGCGACGACAATGTCGCCGATCTTCAGGGTGCCGCGCTGGATCAGCACCGTGGCGATGGCGCCGCGGCCGCGGTCAAGTTCGCCCTCGATGACCACACCCTCGGCAGCCCGCGCTGGATTGGCCTTGAGGTCGAGAATCTCGGCCTGCAGCAGGATCGCTTCCTCGAGCTTGTCGAGATTGGTCTCGGCCGTCGCCGACACTTCGATGGAGAGAATTTCACCACCCAGTTCCTCGACCACCAGTTCATGCTGCAACAAATCGTTGCGCACTTTGTCGGTGTCGGCGGCGGGCAGATCGGATTTGTTGATGGCGACGATAATCGGCACCTCAGCCGCCTTGGCGTGGTTGATTGCCTCGACAGTCTGGGGCATTACACTGTCGTTGGCGGCGACCACCAGCACAACGATGTCCGTGGCCTTGGCGCCGCGCGAGCGCATGGCGGTAAAGGCCTCGTGGCCAGGGGTATCGAGGAAGCTGATCTTGGCGCCCGATTCCAATGTCACCTGATAGGCGCCGATATGCTGGGTGATACCGCCGGCTTCGCCGCTGACAACGTCGGTGCGGCGCAGGGCATCGAGCAGCGACGTTTTGCCGTGGTCGACATGGCCCATGATGGTAACCACCGGCGGGCGCGGCATCAGATCTTCCGCCACGTCGTCATCACCCTTGAGGCCGACTTCCACATCGGCGGCGCTGACACGCTTGATGGTATGGCCGAATTCCTCAATCAATAGTTCGGCGGTATCTGCATCAATGGATTCATTGATTGTCGCCAGGGTGCC
>JAYZAP010000082.1:0-5403 GCA_036339655.1 Pseudomonadota bacterium
ATCGGGATCGGTCCGCGCTTTGCGGATCTTAAGGGCGATGGTGTCGGCGTCGTCGGTCATTTTGATGCGCGAATAGTCCGACGCGTCGGACTTCGACATCTTGTTCGAGCCGTCGCGCAGGCTCATGACCCGGGTCGCAGCGCCGAAAATCTGCGGTTCGGGCAGGACGAAATATTCGACACCAAACTGGCTGTTGAAGGCCCCGGCGATGTCCCGGGCAAGCTCGAGATGCTGCTTCTGGTCGTCGCCGACCGGCACATGGGTGGCCTTGTGGACCAGGATGTCGGCGGCCATGAGCACCGGGTAGGCGTAAAGCCCGAGCCCGGCGTTCTCGCGATGCTTGCCGGCCTTCTCCTTGAATTGGGTCATGCGGTTGAGCCAGCCGAGCGGCGTCTGGCAGGCGAACAGCCAAGCGAGCTCGCTGTGGCCGGCCACAGCGCTTTGGGCAAACAGGGTACAGCGTGCCGGGTTGATGCCGGCGGCGACGATGCCGGCGGTGACCTCACGCAGGTTGTGGCGCAGCTCGGCCGGATCCTGAGGCAGGGTTACGGCATGGAGGTCGACAATGCAGTAGATCGACTCGAACGCATCCTGCAGGCCCACCCAATTGCGGATCGCCCCCAGATAATTGCCGAGGTGCAGATTGCCGGTGGGCTGGATGCCCGAGAAGATACGGTTCATTGCGAAAAACTCACTGGTAGCGGAATAAAGCGCGCCGTTATGGCCCGCGTGTTTTGCACGGTCAAGCGGGCTGGTACGGTTGAACGTCGATGCGATCAACGGTCGCGCGAGCCCGCGCCACGTCATAGGCAAGTTGCATGCGCATCAGATGTTCCATACTGGGGCCGAATGCCTTTTCCATGCGAATCGCCATGTCCGGCGACAACGACGCCTTGCCATTTAGCAAATTGGAAAGCGCCGGACGGGTCACGCCCAACGCCTTGGCAGCACCGGTAACGGTCAACCCCAAAGGCTCGATCACCTGACGGCGAATGAACTCACCGGGATGGGATGGATTCTTCATCGCCATAATGCGGCCCTCCTAATGATAGTCGACGAAATCAACGTCGAAAGCGCGGCCATCCTCGAAACAAAATACTATCCACTAGTTCCCAGTCACCGTGACACTCCAAACGCCATCGAGATTACCGGTAAGGCGATGTAGGCGCCAACCGGGAAAGAGCCCAACATCGGCCGGTTCGTCCGCCTCCTGCAGCGCCGTGAGATTGTCCCTGATCTTCTCGATGTGAGCGGTGGGAAGGCCACGGGAACTATCATCGTCGTAGAAGTGTTTGAGTGCCTTGTGGCGAAAACTACCGATAGACATAAGGGTATGTATTGTGTAACGTTACATTTATCAATGTGTTGTTCACATTTACTCACCTCGCCCCAGCATGGCGCGCAACTCGCTGAGCCGAGCGGCACCCAAGAGGTGGGCGGCGGCGGCGAATATTACAAGACCACCGGCGACCAGGGCGGCCAGGGCGGCGACCCGCGGGGCCAAGGCGCCAGCCAAGGGACCAGCCAGGCTTTCGGCCAACAGCCATAGCACCGCCGCCATGATCAGCGTGGCGGCCAGGGTCCGGGGCAGTCTCGCGCGCAGGCGCCCGTCGGCTATCAGGTTGCCTCGGCGCTTGAGGACCAGCCACAACAACGCTGCCTGGAGCACCGACGACAGGGCGGTGGCCAGGGCGATGCCAATATGGCCGATGACCGGAAACAGCCCGATTGTGAGGACGATGTTGGCGGCCACCGCGGCGAGCGAGATGCGGAACGGCGTCGTCATGTCCTCGCGGGCGAAGAAGCCGGGCAGCAGGACCTTGACCAGCACATAGGCCGGCAGGCCCAGGGCGAAGGCGGCCAGGGCCGCGGCGGTGGCCCGGGTCTCGGCGGGGCCGAACGTGCCATGCTCGAACAGCACGGCGATTATTGGCCCGGCGATGACCATTAGCGCCGCCGCCGCCGGCAAGGCAAACAGCAGCGAGACTTCGATAGCGCGGTTCTGTTTGTCCATGGCAGCGTAGTCCTGGCCGGCGCGCAATGCCTGCGACAGCATGGGCAGCAGGGCGGTGCCGATGGCAACCCCGACCACGCCGAGGGGCAATTGGTTGACCCGGTCGGCGTAGTAGAGATAGGACACGGCGCCGCCCTGAAGCGTTGCCACGATAGTGCCGACCAGCAGGTTCACCTGATGCACGCCGGCGGTCAGCCCGGCCGGGACCATGAGGCCGAGCAGGCGGCGCAGCTCGGGGGTCAGGCTCGGCCGCGGCAGGCGGAGCGTCATACCGGCCCGCTGGCACGCCACCATCATCATGACCAACTGGCCGGCGCCAGCCACCGCCACGGCCCAGGCCAGGGCATGGCCCGGGGTTTCCCCGGCGTGAGCGAAACCCAGCAGGGCGCCGATCAGGATTACATTGAGCAGGATCGGCGCGGCCGCCGCCGCGGCAAAGTGATAGAGCGAGTTAAGCACGCCACCGAGCAAGGCCACCAGGGCCATGAACAGGAGATAGGGGAAGGTGATGCGGGTAAACAGCACGGCCAGGTCGAACTGGGCCGGATTGTCGATGAAGCCCGGCGCGATCAGGTGCATGAGCCCGGGCATGGCGATTTCCACCGCCACGGTGAAAGCCATGAGAGCGCCGAGCAGCACCGCCAGCACCTGCTCGGCGAAGGCCCGCGCGGCGTCCTTGCCGTGGCTTTCGAGGCGGCCCGAGAACATCGGCACGAAGGCGGCGGCGAAGGCGCCCTCGGCGACCAGGCGGCGGAACATGTTGGGTATGCGGAAGGAGACGAAAAACGCGTCCGCCACCGGCCCGGCGCCAAGCACCGAGGCGATCAGAATATCGCGCAGGAAACCCAACACGCGGCTGAGCATGGTATAGCCGCCGACAGTGACGGCGCGCCGAATCAATGCCATGGGCCGCTCATAACCCGCCTTCGCGGCGAAAAAAAGGCGGATAGGTCACTCGGCCGCGCTTGCCTTGCTGCTTGCCGCGACGGGCGCCGGTTCGGCCAGGGCGTCCAGCAGTCGGTTGCGGATTTTTTCAATCTGGCCCTCGTGGTCGACCTTCAGGCCGTAGACGTCCTTGACGTAGAACACGTCGACCACGCGCTCGCCATAGGTCGAAATATGGGCAGTGACGATCGACAGGCCGAGCTCGCTGAGGGCCCGCGTCACGTCATAGAGCAACCCCGGCCGGTCGCGGCCATTGACTTCGATGACCGTGTGGTGGGTGCTGGCGTTGTTGTCCATGAGCACCCGGGCATTAACCGGGAACGCCGCCGCCGCGCGGCGCGACAGGCTTCGCCGGTTGGCCAGGGCCGCGCCCGGGTCACCACCGCCGTCGAGTGCCTGTTCCAGCTGAGCGGTCAGCCGGTCACCATGGTCGGCGCAGTCGAAGGGGCCGCCGGCGGCGTCCTGGAGCCACAGGATGTCGAGGGCGACCCGGTCGCTGGTGGTGAAAATCTTGGCGTCGACGATGGTCGCGCCGGCCACCGCCACGGCGCCGGCGACCTTGGAAAACAGCCCCGGCTGGTCGGGGGCCACCAGGGTTACCTCGGTGACCCCGTGGTAGTGGTTGACCCGGCTGTCGAGCACCAGGGGGGCGCCCGTACGGACCGCCTCATCGAGGGCGGCGGCGTGACGGGCATGGCTCTCGGCGTCGAAGCCCAGCCAATAGGGCGGATATAGCCGCTCGAGATGACGCGCGACCCGCTCATCGGTCCAGTTGTCGGGCGGGCCAGCGAGCATGGCGGCGACGGTTTCCTTGGCGGTGGCCACCCGCCGGCCCTTCTCGTCAGCCGCGTGACCACCGGACATGACCTCGGCCGCGAGGGCGTAGAGCTGGCGCAGCAGCGCCCCTTTCCAGGCGTTCCACACGTTGGGGCCGACCGCCCGGATGTCGGCGGCGGTCAGCACCAGCAGCAGGCGCAGGCTCTCGTGGGACTGCACCTCGGCGACGAAGTCATCGACGGTCTTGGCGTCGCCCAGGTCGCGGCGGAAGGCGGTGTTGGAGAACAGCAGGTGACAGCGCACCAGCCACGCGGTCTGCTCGACCTCCTCGGGGGTAAAGCCGAGCCAGGCGCCGAGCTCGACGGCGATATCGGCGCCCAGCTCGGAATGGTCACCGCCCCGGCCCTTGGCGATGTCGTGGAGGAAGGTAGCGAGGTACAGCACCCGGCGAGACAGCACCTGGTGGATGATGCCCGTGGCGAGCGGCAGGGTCTCGGCATAGTCGCCGCGCTCGATGGCGGCGAGCACGCCGACCGCCCGGATGGTGTGCTCGTCGACCGTGTAGACGTGATACATGTCGTGCTGAACCTGGCCCACCACGCGGCCGAAATCGGGCACTAGGCGGCCCAGCACGCCGGCCTCGTTCATGCGCCGAAGCGCGGTTTCCGGGTCGTGGCGCGAGGTCAGGATTTCCAGGAACAAGCGCCCGGCCTCGGGTGATTTGCGCATGGCGGCGTCGATACGCCGGAGGTTCTGGGTAATCAGCCGGAGCGTCCCGGGATGAATGTCGAGGGCGCGGGAATCGGCCACCTGGAACAATCGCACCATGGCTACCGGGTCGTCGGTAAAGGCATCGTCATGGGCGACCATGAGCCGGCCGCGCTCGACCACGAAGCCGTCGATCTCGCGCCTGAGTGCACCCCAGCGGGGTAGTCGCGCCAGCGGGCTGACCCGGTGTTCGGCCTCGAAGGAGGCGCAAAAGATACGCGTCAGGTCGCCGACATCCTTGGCGACCAGAAAATAGTGCTTCATGAAGCGCTCGACACCGCTCAAGCCCGCTCTTTCGCTGTAACGCAGCCGCCGGGCCATTTCGGGCTGGACGTCGAAAGTCAGGCGCTCCTCAGCTCGGCCGGCGAGATAGTGGTGGTGAAAGCGCAGGGTCCACAGGAAGCCCGCCGCCTTTGCGAACTTGCCGTGCTCCTCGGCGGTCAGTACGCCGCGCTCAACCAGCTCGGACACGTCGTCGAGGCGGTAGAGATACTTGGCGATCCAGAACAGGGTGTGGAGGTCGCGCAGGCCGCCCTTGCCGTCCTTGATATTGGGCTCCAGCACATAGCGCGAATCGCCCATGCGCTCATGGCGGTCATTGCGCTCAGCCAGCTTGGCGCGAACGAAATCGGCGGCCGTGCCGTCGACCAGCTCGTCCCGGAAACGGCAGCGCAGGGTCGTAAACAGGGCTCCATGACCCGCCACCAGGCGGGCTTCAACGAGGGTCGTACGAATCGTCATATCGGCGTGGGCATCGGCTAGGCACTGGTCAACCGTACGGGACGCGTGGCCGACCTGGAGCCCCAGGTCCCACAACATATAAAGCACGAACTCGACCAGCCCCTGGTCGGCGGATGTGGCCTTGCGGCCCAGGAGAAACAGCAGATCAACATCGGAAT
>JAYZAP010000083.1:0-3616 GCA_036339655.1 Pseudomonadota bacterium
TAGAGATATTTGGCAATCCAGAATAGGGTGTGGAGGTCGCGCAGGCCGCCCTTGCCGTCCTTGATATTGGGCTCCAACACATAGCGCGAATCGCCCATGCGCTCATGGCGGTCATTGCGCTCAGCCAGCTTGGCGCGAACGAAATTGGCGGCCGTGCCGTCGACCAGCTCGTCCCGGAAACGGCAGCGCAGGGTCGCAAACAGGGCTCCATGACCCGCCACCAGGCGGGCCTCAACGAGGGTCGTACGAATCGTCATATCGGCGTGGGCGTCGGCTAGGCACTGGTCAACCGTGCGGGACGCGTGGCCGACCTGGAGCCCCAGGTCCCACAACATATAAAGCACGAACTCGACCAGCCCCTGGTCGGCGGATGTGGCCTTGCGGCCCAGGAGAAACAGCAGATCAACATCGGAATAGGGCGCCAACTCGCCCCGGCCATAGCCGCCAACGGCGACCACGGCGAGGGGCGCCGCGTCACTGCCGTGAATCGCTGCGTCATGGAGCGCGACGATGATGTGATCGACCAGCCGGCTGAGAGCGGCGGCGGCATCAGGGCCCGAGACGCCGGCCTCGAACTCGCGGCGGATACCGGCGCGGCCCTCGGCCAGCTCAGTCTTGAGGCGCTCAAGCAGGGCGCCGCGATCGATTGTCATAGGTCGCCCCCGACGAGGGGTCTCAAGCGATAGATCAGCTCAAGGGCCTCTTTGGGCGAGAGCTCATCGGGGCTGACCTCGGCCATCGCTGTCTCCAGGGCCGAGGGCCCGGATTTCACCGCTGCCGCCGCCGGGGCGGCGGTGAACAGCGGCAGATCGTCGGCGAGGCGCGACAGGTCGGCCGACTGCTCGCCTTGCTCAAGGGCGCCCAAGACCTCTTCGGCGCGGCTTACCACCACGTCGGGCAGGCCGGCGAGGCGGGCCACGTGAATGCCGTAGGACCGGTCGGCGGCGCCGAGGCCTACCTCGTAGAGAAACACCACGTCGCCCTGCCACTCCTTGACCCGCATGGTGTGGCAACTCAAAGCCTCAAGCTTGGCGGCGAGCGCCGTGAGTTCGTGAAAATGGGTGGCGAACAGGGCCCGGCAGCGATTGACCTCGTGGAGATGCTCGACCGCCGCCCAGGCGATTGAAAGACCGTCGTAGGTGGCGGTGCCGCGGCCGATTTCGTCGAGGATGACCAGGGCACGGTCGCTGGCCTGGTTGAGGATGGTCGCGGTCTCGACCATTTCGACCATGAAGGTCGAGCGCCCCCGGGCCAGGTCGTCGGCGGCGCCGACCCGGCTGAACAGGCGGTCGACGACTCCGATGTGGGCGGCCTCGGCGGGCACGAAGGAGCCCATCTGGGCAAGAATGGTGATTAAAGCGTTCTGCCGCAAATAGGTGCTCTTGCCGGCCATGTTGGGCCCGGTCACCAGCCACAGCCGCTGGTCGGCCCCCAGGTCGCAGCCGTTGGCGATAAAACCGCCGGCCTCGCCGGCCGGGGCCAGAACCTCGACCACCGCATGGCGGCCACCGCTGATGTCGAAGGCCAGGCTGTCATCGACCAGCGGGCGGGTGTAGTGGCGCTCGACCGCCAGTTCGGCCAGGGCGGCAGCCAAGTCGATACCGGCCAGGGCGCGGCCGGCCAGGGCGACCGCGTCGGCCCAGGCCGTGACTTCGCCGACCAGGTCGTCGAACAGCCTGAGCTCAAGGGCCAGGGCACGGTCGGCGGCCCGACTGATTTTGCTCTCGAGCTCGCTCAACTCGACGGTCGAGTAGCGCACGGCGCTGGCCAGGGTCTGGCGATGAATGAACGGCTCGCCAATCTTGTCGGCGTTGGTCGGCGTCACCTCGACGTAATAGCCCAGCACGTTGTTGTGGCGCACCTTGAGGGTCGCGACCCCACTGTCATCGCGGTAGCGCGCCTCGAGCCCGGCAATGAGCCGGCGGCTTTCGTCGCGTAGCGCCACCAACTCGTCGAGCTCGGGGGCGTAGCCGGGGGCGATAAAGCCACCGTCGCGGCTGAGCAAGGGGAGGTCGGGACGGAGCGCCCGGTTCATTCGGTCGACCAGGGTGTCATGGCGCCCCAGGTTCTCATCGAGGCCGGCGATGTCCGGCGGCGCCGCCGCCAGGCCGGGTGCAGCGAGATGACCGCGCAGCATCGAGGCCTGGGCCAGGGCATCGCGCACCGCGGCCAGGTCGCGTGGCCCGCCGCGGCCGACTGTGAGCCGCGACAAGGCACGCTCCAAATCGGGGCAATGGCCCAGAGCCTCGCGCAAGTCCGCCCGCAACCGGGTCTCGCCGACCATGAACGCGATCCCGTCGAGGCGCCGGTCGATGGCGGCGGCGTCGGTCAAGGGCGCGGCGAGCCGGGCCGACAGCAGCCGCGCGCCGGCGCCGGTGACGGTCCGGTCGATGGCGCTGAGCAGGCTACCGCTACGCTCGCCAGTCATGGTGACGTGGAGTTCCAGGTTGCGCCGGGTGGCGCCGTCGATAGCCATCATCGAGCCAAGGGCCAACACCCGGGGCGGGTTGAGCCGGGGCAGGCGGCCTTTCTGGGTCAGCTCGATATAATCAACCAACGCGCCGCAGGCGCCGAGTTCAGGGCGGCCGAATTGGCCGAAGGCGTCGAGGGCGGCGACCCCGTAGATCGCCTTGAGCCGGCGCTCGCCGGCGGCGCTGTCGAACCGTGCGCCAGGCAGCGGCGTCAACGCCGCCTCCCACTCGGCGAATACCTCAAATAATTCAGGGCGTTCGAGCAGGACGTCGGGGACCAGCAACTCGCCGGGCTCGAGCCGGCCGAGTTCTGCCGCCAACCCCTCGGCCGCCACCGGCTGGACGCTGAACTCGCCGGTCGACATGTCGAGCCAGGCCAGGGCCAGGGCGTCTCCGGCACGGCCCACGGCGGCCAGGTAGTTGTGCCTGCGGGCGTCGAGCAGGGTGTCCTCGGTGATGGTACCCGGCGTGACGATGCGCACCGCCTCGCGCTTGACCAACGACTTGGCCCCGCGCTTGCGGGCCTCGGCCGGGTCTTCGGTCTGCTCACAGATGGCGACCTTGAGGCCAGTGCGAATGAGCCGTTCGAGATAGGCCTCGCTGGCGTGGACCGGCACGCCGCACATGGGGATGTCGTCGCCGTCGTGCTTGCCGCGCTTGGTCAGGGTGATGTCGAGGGCCGCCGAGGCGGCCACCGCGTCCTCGAAAAACAGCTCGTAAAAATCGCCCATGCGGTAGAACAAAAGACAGTCCGGATGGTCCCGCTTGATGGCCAGATACTGGATCATCATTGGCGTCGCGGTTTCGCTAGGCGCCGGCGCCTCCGGTGGATTTATGGGGTCGGGCTGAACCAATGTTTTCTGAGCTACTTCGAGGGTTGCAATCGGCGGCAGCCTAGCAAACTAAATGGATCGCCGCCATGGCGGTCCGGTGGTAGTCCGTGGAATTCACGCCAAAACAGCAAAAGGTTACGTGAATCCGGCCGTTCAATTTCTCCAAATATTCGGCCACGGCCGCGACCGCGATGCGCGCCGCCGCCGCAACGGGATAGCCGTAGACGCCGGTGGAGATGGAAGGGAATGCGATGCTCTGGATGCCGTTTTCGCCCGCCAGGGCCAGGCAATTCCGGTAGCAGGCGGCCAGCA
>JAYZAP010000084.1:0-5178 GCA_036339655.1 Pseudomonadota bacterium
GTCACCGCCCCGGCGCCACTGCTCGACCCGCTCGGCGGCGCCGGCTAACGACATCACCTTGGCCTCGGCGGCCGACCATTGGCCAGCGTGAATCGCCCGCAACAGGTCGTCGCAGTAGACCACCGAGGTCCCGACCTTGCCGACCACCACCCCGGCCGCGTGGTTGGCCAGTTGCACCGCGGCGGGCAAATCGGCGCCGCAGCCCAAGGCCATGGCCAGCATGGCGGCCACCGTATCGCCAGCGCCGGAAACATCGAACACCTCGCGGGCCTGGGCCGGCAGATGCTCGGCAACCCCGTCCCGGGTCACCAGGGACATGCCGCTTTCACTGCGGGTTATGACCGCGGCGTCGACATCGAAGCGCTCGGTCAGGGCCGTGCCCATGGCCGCCATGGCGTCTTCATCGGTTCCTTTGACTCCTGTGGCGGTCCCGGTGGCGGCCATCGCCTCGCGGCGGTTGGGGGTCAGCACGGTGGCGCCCTTGTAGCGGCCGAAATCGCCGCCCTTGGGGTCGACCACGATCGGCTTTCCGGCGGCCCTGGCGGCCTCAATCACGGCGCTGATGACCGGCGCCGTCAACACCCCCTTGGCGTAATCGGATATCACCACCGCGTCGCAGCTTGCCACTACCTCAGATGCTACCCGAACGATGTTGTCGGCGGTGTCGCTGGTGATCGGGCGCAGGGTTTCGTTGTCGGCCCGCAGCAGTTGTTGGGCGCCGGCGATGTAGCGGGTCTTGATCGTCGACAGGCGGTCGCGCTCGACTAGCAGATAGGGCTCGACCCGAGGCTCATTGCCGACCATGGCGGTGAGTTCGTGGCCCACCGGGTCGTCACCGACCACGGCGACGAAACAGGCCGAGGCGCCCAACGCGGTGGCGTTGCGCACCACGTTGCCGGCGCCGCCCAACATGGCGGTCTCGCGGCCGACCTGGAAGATCGGAATCGGCGCTTCGGGCGAAATGCGGCTGACCTCGCCGGCGACGAAGCGGTCGAGCATGAGGTCGCCGACACAGAGCAGCCGAACTTCAGAAAAACGCGGCAAATAGGCCACCAACGATTGTGAGTCGATCATAAGTCGTTGGCCCGGTCGCGCAGCAGGAATTTTTGGACCTTGCCGGTCGAAGTCTTGGGCAGGGGGCCGAAGACCACCGTGCGCGGGACCTTGAAATGGGCCATTTCATCGCGGCAGAAGGCGATGATTTCGGCCTCGCTGACCGCTTCGGCATCGGGTTTGAGATCGACGAAGGCGCAGGGCGTCTCGCCCCATTTCTCGTCGTTGCGGGCAACCACCGCCGCCTCGATGACCGCCGGATGGCGATAGAGCGTGTTCTCGACCTCAATCGACGAGATGTTTTCGCCGCCGGAGATTATGATGTCCTTGGAACGGTCCTTGAGCTGGATATAGCCGTCCGGGTGCATCACCCCGAGATCGCCGGAACGGAACCAGCCGCCCTTGAACGCGGCATCGGTGGCATCCGGGTTCTTGACGTAACCCTTCATCACTACATTGCCACGCATCATCACTTCACCCATGGTCTCGCCGTCGGCGGGGCAGGGCTCCATGGTTTCCGGGTCGGCCACCATGAGGCCTTCGAGCACCGTATAAGCGACGCCCTGGCGCGCCTTGACCACGGCCTGCTCGGCCGCCGGCAGGTCGTCCCATTGGTCCTGCCAGTCGCAGGCCACCGCCGGGCCATAGGTCTCGGTCAGGCCATAGACGTGGGTTATATGAAAGCCCATGGCTTCCATGGCTTCGATTACCGCGGCCGGTGGCGGCGCCGCGGCGGTCATGACTTCCACCGTGCGGTCGAGGTCGCGCTTGTCACCGTCGGTGGCGTTGATCAGCATGCCGAGCACCACCGGAGCGCCGCAGAAATGGGTGACGCCATGGTCGGCGCAGGCTTTGAAGATCGCGCCGGCCTCGACCCGGCGCAGGCAGACATGGGTGCCGGCGACCGCCGCGATTGTCCACGGAAAGCACCAGCCGTTGGCGTGGAACATGGGCAGGGTCCAGAGATAGACCGGCGCCGGCGGCACGTTCCAACTCAGCACATTGCCGAGCGAATTGAGATAGGCGCCGCGGTGGTGATAGACCACGCCCTTAGGGTTGCCCGTGGTGCCCGAGGTGTAGTTGAGCGAGATTGCCTGCCACTCGTCAGTCGGGCCCTGGCAGTCGAAATCGGGATCGCCGCCGGCGACGAAGTCGTCGTAGTCCCTATCACCGAGCAACTCGCCCTCGCCGCCGTATTCCGGATCGTCGATGTCGATGACCAGGGGTTTCACCGTGGCCTGTTCCAGGGCGCTTTTGATGGTGGCCGAGAATTCCCGGTCGGTGATCAACACCTCGGCCTCGCCGTGATCGAGGATGAAGGCGATGGTCGCCGCGTCGAGGCGGTAATTGAGGGCGTTGAACACCGCACCCGACATGGGAACGCCGTAATGGGCCTCGAGAATGGCCGGCACGTTGGGCGCCATCATCGCCACCGTGTCGCCGACTCCGACGCCATGGGCCACCAGGGCCGAGGCGAGGCGGCGGGTGCGGGTGTAGAGCTCGGCGTAGGTGGTGCGCTGGGCGCCGTGGATACAGGCGACCCGGCCGGGATGAATGCGGGCGGCGCGGGCGAGGAAGCTGACCGGTGTCAGCGGCACATAGTTGGCCGGATTCTTGTCGAGCCCGTGGCTATAGGGATTCGCCGCCATTTTGCCCCGGGCTAGAGCGGCTTCCGATCATATAGGGCCATTTGACCGCGTCCCCTTAATCCGTGGTTAGGTGCGCGCCGCATGGCGATGCTTGTGCATCGGCAAAGGTGCGGAACGCGGCCGCGGTTTAAGGGCGCGCGGCCTTCGGTGGGGCATCGAAACGTTTTGGCGGGCGTCGCGGTGCTTGCCCGATGTGGCATATCGCGCGGCGCGCCGCTCCTACCCAAAACGCTCATATGCCCCATCAAATGACCCTATATGATCGGAAAACGCTCTAGTTCTCGCCTTCGGCGCCCGTCCCTTCAGGTTTTGCCTTTGGCGTAAAGACGTTGTCGAGGTCGATGTCGGCGCCGGGCTCCGATTCGGTAACGTCTTTCAGGGCAACTTCCAGCACTGGGTCGGGACGGACGATGCGCTGGGGCTGATTGAGGTCCGGGGCCGGAGCTGGTTTGGCCTTGCCGCCGCGGGCGTTGGCCCGCGTCACCACAGCATTGAGATCGGTCTGGGTGCAGAGGCCGAGCAACACCGGATCGCGCGACCGGATGTTGGGGCTGTTCCAATGGGTCCGCTCGCGCACCGCACGGATGGTGTTCTTGGTGGTCCCGAGCAACTTGCCGATCTGGGCGTCGTTGACCTCGGGATGATTGCGAATCAACCAGGCAATGGCGTCGGGCTTGTCCTGGCGTTTCGACAGCGGCGTGTAGCGGGTGCGGCGCGCCTTCTGCACCGGCAGGTCGCGCTGCTCGCGCATGACCAGCCGGGCCGACGGATCGTCGGTGCAGCGGTTTATTTCCTCCTGGGTGAGCTGGTCGTTGGCCATGGGATCGAGGCCGACGATTCCCACCGCCACCTCGCCATCGGCGATCGCGCTGACCTCGAGCAAATGCAATTCGCAGAACGCGGCGATCTGCTCGAATGTAAGGGTTGTGTTGTCGACCAGCCACACGGCGGTCGCCTTGGGCATCAACGGCGGAGCCATCAATCCTCCTGATATCGAATTGTTTTCCAAGCCTTTTCCGCGCTGGCCACGGTCGGCCACACGAAAACAACTGCCCCCGGCCACACCATACAAGCCACGAGGTGCCGGGTGCAACGTGCTAGTACCCCCAATCGCCCCCCAACGCAACATTCGGACGCAACGGTTGGCAGTGAATTCGGGCGTCAGTCCATTTGGTAGCCCGGCGTCGACTTCGACAGGGCTATTTCTTCCTCGGTCATTTCCGCTTCAATGGAGTCAAACAGCGGCGACGACAAGTAGCGCTCGCCAGTGTCCGGCAACATGCAGAGGATGACCGATCCCGGGTCGGCTTTTTCGGCGATCTGCATGGCGATAGCGAAGGTCGCGCCGCCGGAAATGCCGGTCAAGATGCCTTCGTTCTGGGCCAGTTTGATGGCCCACTCGATGCCCACCGGCCCCGGTACGGGAATCATGTCGTCATAATGTCCGGCGTCGAGCAATTCCTGCAGCACCAGGGGAATGAAATCTGGTGTCCAGCCCTGGACCGGATGGGGCTCGAAGGCCGGGTGACTGCTCGCTGGGGCGCCGCCGGCGCCGCGTTCCTGGGCAACGCCGCTGGTGACAAGCGCCGCGTTGGAGGGTTCGCTGAGGATGATCTTCGTGTCCGGGCGCTCCTTGCGCAGGACGCGGGCAACGCCGGCGGCGGTGCCGCCGGTGCCGTAGCCGGTGACAAAGTAGTCGAGCCGGTCACCATCGAAATCAGCCATAATTTCCCGCGCCGTGGTGTTCTCGTGAATCATGGCGTTGTAGTCGGTCTCGAACTGGCGGGCGAGATACCAGCCGTTGGCCTCAGCCAATTCCACCGCCTTCTGGTACATGCCGAAGCCTTTTTCTGCCCGTGGCGTCAGCACCACCTGGGCCCCCAGGATGCGCATCAAGCGCCGGCGCTCGATGGAGAAACTGTCGGCCATGGTGACCACCAGGGGATAGCCCTTGGCGGCGCACACCATGGCGAGACCGATACCGGTATTACCGCTGGTCGCCTCGACTACCGTCTGGCCGGGCTTGAGTTCGCCGGACTTCTCGGCTTCCTCGATGATGGATACGGCCAGCCGGTCCTTGACCGATGCCGCCGGGTTGAAGAACTCCGCCTTCACGTAAAGCCGCACACTATCCGGCGCCAGGCTATTGACGCGGATACAGGGTGTGTTTCCGATGGTGTCCAAGACACTGTCATACAACTGCCCGCGCCGGGTCGTGCGTCGTCCGCCATTTTGTGAAGTCATTGGTTTTGGTCCCCCTGGTCGGCGCAGACTGTTCAAGGAACCGACTTTCTCAGGAAAACCGGCCAAGCGGAACCCCGAAGTTATCCCTCGGCCGGCCTTTCCATGGCGGCCGGAGTAACGTTGCCTGGTTCAACAAGCATTTCCGGGAAGCTATCCCCATGAGCCTGAGCAGTGAGTTTCGGACATTCCCGTGGTCGCCCTGGCGGCCCGCTACGGCACGCTCCGCTTCGCT
>JAYZAP010000085.1:0-3797 GCA_036339655.1 Pseudomonadota bacterium
GCGAAAATTGAAATTTTTTCCGGATTTCCCATTAATCTGTGACGCCGGTCACAGATCATTACGCAGCAACCGTCTATGGTCAGGGCTAGTTATTGCTTCGAATCCCCCAAACTTCAACTGGGATCGGCCCCGCCGGTCCCCGTATTTCTGTCCGCCGCGCCATCCGGTTGGCCCGGGCCGCGCGCTGGCCTATCATCCGCCTCACATGGTTTGTAACTTTGGGAGGCGGCGATGGGGCGGTTTGGTGTCGGGCAGGCGGTGCGGCGCAGCGAGGACGGGCGTCTGCTGTCCGGACAGGGGTGCTACACCAGCGATGTGAATCAACCCGGTCAGGTCTACGCGGTGTTCCTGCGCGCGGTTCATGCCCACGCCCGGCTCGGTAACATCGACCGCGCCGCGGCGCGGGCTGCCGACGGTGTCCTCGGGGTTTATACCGCGACCGACGTGGCTGCGGACGGGCTCGGCACGCTGCCCTGTACCGGCATGGTCAAGAATCGCGACGGCTCGCCCATGTTCCTGCCGCCCCGGCCGTGACGTGCCAAGGATCGGGTGCGCCATGTCGGCGAACCGATCGCCATGGTAGTGGCGGAAACCCTGGCTCAGGCCAAGGACGCTGTCGAGTTGATCAGGGCCGACTATGAGGTGCTGGCCGCCGTTGCCCATGTCGCCGGCGCGGCGGTGCCCGGCGCCCCGACTCTGTGGGACGAGGTGGCGGATAACGTGGCTTACCGCTGGCACCTCGGCGACGAATATGCCGCCGCCGCGAGCTTCGCCGATGCAGCCCATGTGGTCGCCGTCGACCTGGTCAACAACCGCATCGTCTGCAATCCCATGGAGCCGCGCAACGCTCTCGCGGTGTTCGCCGACGGGCGTTACACCCTGACCAGCGGCAACCAGGGTGGCCATCATCTCAAGGAGACCCTGAGCGATCCGGTGCTCGGGGTGGCCCCGGCGGATATCCGGGTGATTACCCCCGATGTGGGCGGCGGTTTCGGCGCGCGTTACGCGCTCTACCCCGAACAAGCGCTCACCCTGTGGGCGGCGAAAAAACTCGGCCGTCCGGTCAAATGGGTGTGCGAGCGCGGCGAGGGCTTCCTGACCGACAGCCAGGGCCGTGACCAAGAATGCCACGCCGAACTGGCGCTCGGCGGTGATGGCCGGTTCCTCGCGGTCCGACTCCATACGCTCGCCAATCTCGGCGCTCATGCCTCGAACTACGGCCCGGCGGCGCCATCCGAGCTTTCGGCGCCGATGATTACCGGCGCCTACCATATTCCGGCGGTGTCGGTCAGCGTCCACGGGGTCTATTCCAACACGGTGCCGATCGACGTCTACCGGGGCGTCGGCCGGGCCGAGGCCTCCTACACTATCGAGCGTCTGGTCGAGGCGGCGGCGCGGCAGCTTGCTATGGACCCAGCCGAGTTGCGGCGGCTCAACTTCGTGACCCGGTCGGCCATGCCCTATACCTCGGCCACTGGGTTCTCCTTCGAGACCGCCGATTTCGACAGCAACATGTCCGACGCCATGGCCGCCGCCGACTGGCCCGGTCTCAAGGGGCGGCGCCAAGACGCCAGTGGCCGCGGCCGGCTGCGCGGCATCGGCATGGCGGTCTATGTCGAGGCCTGTGGCGGCGAGGACGCGGAGGCGGCGGGTATCTTCTTCGAGGACGATGGCGTCGTGTCGATCCAGGTCGGCACCCAGGCCAGCGGTCAGGGCCACGACACGGTGTTCGCCCAGATCGTCGAGGACCGTCTCGGCATCGCGTTCGATCAACTCCGTCTGGTCCAGGGTGACACCGACATCATTCCCTCCGGCGTCGGCACCGTGGGCTCGCGGTCGCTGGCGGTGTGCGGCAGCGCCATCGCCGTCGCTGCCGACAAGGTCATCCACAAGGCTCGGACCATTGCCGCCCATGTGCTCGAAGCCGCCGAGGCCGATATCGAATTTGCCCACGGCGTCTTCACGGTCGCCGGCACCGATCGCAGGATCACGCTCATGGATGTGGCTGCCCAATCGCGCGACCCGGCTGTCGCCGCGGCCGCGGATATGGAACCGGGGCTCGACCAGCGAGTCCACCACAAAGTCCCCGAGACCACCTTTCCCAACGGCTGCCACGTCTGCGAGGTCGAGATCGACTGCGACACCGGGGTTGTCGAGATTGCCCAATATACCGTGGTCGACGACTTCGGCCGGGTGATCAACCCGATGATCGTCGATGGCCAGGTCCATGGCGGCATCGCCCAGGGGCTCGGCCAGGCGTTGTTCGAGCGTACGGTCTACGACGAGACCACCGGGCAACTGCTCAGCGCCTCGTTCATGGATTACTGCATGCCGCGCGCTGATGACTTGCCGAGCTTCGACGTATCGCGCAACGAGACGCCCTGCACCACCAACGCCCTCGGCGCCAAGGGTTGCGGCGAGACCGGCGCCATCGGCGCGCCGTCGGCGGCGATCAACGCCATTATCGACGCCATGGCTCAAGCTGGCGTCGGCGCCTTCGATATGCCGGCGACGCCCGAGCGGGTGTGGCGGGCGCTTCGGGAGGCGTCTTGATACGGTAAGTTCGGGGTGCCATTTTTGATGCGACGGGAGGGCTAGACGATGTTTCGCGATAATCCGCTCAAGGCTCAATTGGCGGCGGGCAAGCCGGTGGTGGGATGCTGGTCCCATTTGAGCAGTCCGGTGGCGGCGGAGATTCTCGCGCTTGCCGGCTACGACTTCGTCATCATCGACAACGAGCACGGACCCACGTCACTGAGCGAATCGACACTCATCATGATGGCGGTCTCGACGACCCCGGCGGCGACGATGATGCGGGTGCCGTGGAACGACCCGGTCTATATCAAACGGGCGCTCGACACCGGCATCGAAGGACTTATGATTCCGGCGGTGGAAGATGCCGCGGCGGCGCGGGCCGCGGTTTCCGCCTGCCGCTATCCGCCCGAGGGCATCCGGGGCGTCGCCTACGCCGTGACCCGGGCCGCGGAGTATGGCCTCAAGCTGGCGGAATACGCCGACAAGGCCAACGACAATCTACTGGTCATATGCCAAGTGGAGTCGGTCAAGACGGTAGACAACATCGAGGCCATCGGCGCTGTCGACGGCATCGACGTGCTGTTCATCGGCCCCTTCGATCTGTCGGCCAGCATGGGCAAACCGGGCCAGTTCGACGACCCGGCGGTGGCCGACGCCCTCGACCGGGCCGAGGCCGGCATCCGGGCCAGCGGCAAGACCCTGGGCGGTATCCTGCGTCCCGGCGACAGCTTGGCGGGCATGGTCGAGCGCGGTTACGGCCTGATGATCAGCGCCAGCGACGCCACCTTGCTGCGCGACGCCGCCCTGGCCGACCTCAAGACCGCACGGGGGTAGTACAAATAATGGGGACAGTATACTTAACCCGCATTTCCCAGATAAGCCTATGACTTAGCGACATATGAACGTGATTCTGGTATAAGAATCATAGTGTTATAGGCGGATTTGGGGTGTTGATATGGCCCACCCGGTGGGTGAATCGAAAGATGGAGTTCTGAGGCTGAATTTCGACCGCCGCCTGAAGCTGGAGTTCCACGGTTCCAAAGTCACGTCCGACGCCGGATTGCTGGCTTATCGCGAATTCGATGATGCCCACAGGTCATCGAAGCGCCCAATGGACCTCGGGCAGGTCGTACATGGGAAGGCTTGCGATGCCCGTCACGGTCAGTCCTCGTCCGACATGGTTCCCCACCAGTTCTCCCGGCCGGCGGCGATCATATAGTAATCGCCTTTATCGATAGTGAAGATATCGCCGGTAGTTACCA
>JAYZAP010000086.1:0-3983 GCA_036339655.1 Pseudomonadota bacterium
CCGAAGTCAACGTGAAACAACGTCGAGACATGCCGTTTCGACGACGCCGCATCTGGGAGGCATGCAAAGATAGTTAACGTGAAACGGTTCGAATTGGGTCTGGCGGGACTTGGTCTGGTTTTTCTTGTCGCCGGCGTGCCGGCTGCCAAGGCGCAGAGCATCCCCGAATCCACCGATCCGATCGTGCTATCGATCCACGAATGGACCGGCCAGCACATTGTCGCCTACATCGCCGGGCACGTGCTCGAGCGCATGGGCTACAACGTCGAGTACATCACCGCCGCGGTGCAGACCACAGCCTATCATGACAGCTCAGGGCCGAATTCGCGGTTGGATGCCCATTATGCTATCATTGTCGGCGGTTGGGAGAAGCCATCTTAACAAATCCTGGATCAAGCAAGTCTGGAGTACCGCATAGTGCCCATTCTCACTCCCGCCCGGCTCGGGTCGCTCGTCCGCCGTTTGCTCGCGGCGGCGGGGACGCCCGAAGACATAACGGACTACGTCGCCGATTCGCTGATCAAGAGCAACCTGAAGGGGGTCGACTCCCACGGTGTGATGAACCTTCCGTGGTACCTGGAGGAAATCGAGCGCGGCACTGTCAAACCCGCCAACCGGCCGACAATCGAGAGTGAGACGCCGACCACCGCGAAACTGCGGGGCCATGGCGGCCTTGGAATCTACGGACTGGGCCAGGCGACCGAGTTGGCCGTGGAAAAGGCGCAGGCGCAGCAGGTCGCCACCGTCGCCCT
This sequence comes from Pseudomonadota bacterium, assembly GCA_036339655.1. GTDB lineage: Bacteria > Pseudomonadota > Alphaproteobacteria > JAAXGF01 > JAAXGF01 > JAYZAP01. The sequence goes on from JAYZAP010000086.1 coordinate 753, forward strand.
GGTCGACTGCAGTCACACCGGGCGTATCGGCCAGTTTGCCGAGTGGGCGGCGCGTCGACACATGTTTGCCATGGTCATTGGCGGCGGCGGGTACCGGCAGGGGCCTACGGTCGTGCCGTTCGGCGGCGCGGCGAACATTCTCGGCACTAATCCCTACGCCTTCGCCCTGCCCGGCGGCCGCTTCGGCCCGATCGTCGTGGACTTCGCCACGAGCGTCACGTCGGCCGGCAAGATCGCGGTTCACCTTGCCGAGAACAAGCCGATACCCGAAGGCTGGCTTCTCGACAAGCACGGGAAGCCGACTACCGATCCCGCGGATTTCTTCGATGGCGGCATGCAGCTCCCGGCGGCGGGTCACAAGGGTTACGGTCTTGCCTTGATTGCCGAGTTGATCGGCGAGGCCCTGCTCAGTTTTCCGCCCGAGTACAACTGGCTCGTGGTCGCCATCGACCTCGGCACGTTTCGCCCGGCGGCGGACTACGCGGCTACTGCCGAGGCCTATCTGCAGAAGGTCAAGGACGTGCCACCCGCCTCTGGTTTCGACCGCGTGAGGCTGCCCGGCGAGCCCAAGGTTCACACGACGCGGGAGCAAGAGCGAAACGGCATACTGGTCTCCAAATCCCTATGGGCGGAAATCGAGGAGGCGGCCGCAAAGCTCGGTGTCGCGGTCGAGTGAAGCGCAAGAGGGCGGGGTCGCCTGGCGCGATGGCGCCGACACGGCACGTCTCAACCCGAAGAACAACAAACGATAACTCGCAACGCGAATGCAGGCCTATAGTGTCGGCAAGCGAACACAGTGAAGGATCGAAGCGATGTCGGAATTGTTTCTCAAGGGACACACCGCGTGGGTCACCGGCGGTGCCTCGGGTATGGGGCGGGCAATTGCCCTGGCGCTCGCCGAAGCGGGCGCCGACGTCGCCATCGGATCGCTCCTGGCAAAGGACGGCGAGTCGGCACCCGCCACATTGGACACCTACTATCCGGATGAGAACGAACTCGATATAGCGCGCGCGGCGATTGAAGCCGCGGATGTGCGTGCCTTCGCACGGCCCCTGGACGTGCGCTCTGACGACGATGTTCAGAATTTCTTCGAGGCTGCAACCGATGCGCTCGGCGCCATCGACATCCTCGTCAACGCCGCCGGTATCGACGTGCACCAGCCTATGGCAACTCATTCCGATGAGATTTGGCATAGGGTGATCGATACCAATCTCAACGGCAACTACCGCACCATCAGGCGCTGTCTCGCGGCCATGATCGAGCGCAAGTGGGGTCGGATTATCACCATCGCCTCGACCGCGGCGTCGGTGGGTGCGCCGTACGACGCCGCCTACTGTGCGTCGAAGGCAGGGCTTTTGGGTATGATGCGCTGCGTCGCGCTTGAAGGCGCGCCACACGGCGTGACTTGCAACGCGATCAGCCCCGGTATCGTCAACACGCCAATGGCCGGAACCTTTTTCCGCCACGCGGTTGAGCGCGGCGACGGACCATCGGTAGAGGCGCTGCGTGACGAGGCGATGACGGCATATCCTCAGGGTCAATTCATCGAACCGGACAACATTGCCTCGCTTGCAACCTATCTTTGCCGCGACGACGCCGGCCGCATCACTATGGAGAATCTCACGGTGGCTGGCGGTGCCCTGTGGTAGACGGCGCCATGGGCCTTCCGGTGGCGACCGGTGCGCAGACCCAGCTGATCATTCAATGGAGGTAGACTATGCCCGATAATCCGTTCGACCTGACTGGCAAGGTCGCCGTTGTAACCGGATCCGGCCGCGGTCTCGGCAAGGGAATCGCCATCGCGGTCGGCGCCGCCGGGGCGCGGGTGGTAACCTGTTCGCGGACCCTCGCCGAAGCGGAGGCCACGGCGGCGACGATCCGCGACGCGGGCGGTAGCGCCACGGCGTTGACGGTCGACATCACCAAGCGAGCGGAATGCGAAAGGCTGGTTGCCGAGACGGTAAGCCAGCTTGGCAACCTCGACATCATGGTCATCAACGCGTCGAGTAATCGCCATGGCCCCGCCCTGGAGCTGTCGGAAGAGTTCTGGAATGCGTGCATTGCGATCGAGCTGACAGGCCACTTCAACTGCGCCCAGGCGACCGGCGCGCAAATGGCGACGCAGGACACGGGCGGCTCGATCATCATGGTCTCGGCCAACTCCAGCGTGGTGGGCTATTCGGAGCTCATCACCACCGCGACCGCCAAGGGCGGCGTCGACCAAATGGCGCGCAACCTGGCCGTCGAATGGGGCAATCGCAGCATTCGCGTCAACACCGTCAATCCGGGCTATACCGAGCACCTGCCGCCGGCCGGCGACGTCATGCCGGGCGATTCGGACGACATCGAGGCCGATCTACGCCGATTGACGCCGATTCAGCGTCGAGGCCGGGTCGAGGAATTCGCCTGGCCGGTGGTGTTTCTCGCCTCCGACGCCGCGTCGTTTATCACCGGGCAGAATCTGATGGTCGACGGCGGTTATTCCATCAAGTAGACAGGGCGCTGTGCGGTCACAGAATTTCCTGGCCAAAGGCACGATAGACGCCGGCCTGGTTGGGACCTAGCTGGCTGTCATCGTGGCGCTCGCGAAAGATGCCTTCGCCATCGGCGTAGCTGGGCACCGTCCAAACCGCTATGTCGCCGATATGGACCGGGCCCAGCAGGCCAATTCTTCGTACCACGATATTGAGGATGGCCTGGCCCTGCGAGGCCGCGCGGCCAGCGAAATGTTCGGTAATGCGCTCGTCGGTAACGTCCGACGAAAAGTCGAAGAACTCGACGTACTGTAGCCCTTCGGTCGGCCGTGGCCCTTCGACGACCTCGTCATAACAGCCCGCGTTCTTGAGGTGCAGGGTGCGGAGCGAGGCCTGTTCGTGGGTATCCCGCATCCCCTCGTCGGAACGAAAGAAGGCTTCCCATTCGTCCATGCGTTCGAGGCCGTTGCATTTCCAGAAGGCCATGTTGGCGGGATGTGGACCAATCCGCATGGTCCGGGCCAGGTTGGCGAACAGGCTGTCGTCGGGATCAGTCCACGCCCCGTGGTCGCCCATGGCGCGGAATATCTCAAGCGGCATGAAACGGTCGCGTTCGAAAAACTCGATGTAGATCATCCCCGTGAGTTCCAGCATTTTAAATGAGATATAGTCAGGGTATCCCAGCTCGGCGCCGTTCGACACCTAATTCCAACCTAAGTTAGGCTCGGCGACGACAATGGGCCCTGCGATTTCGAAG
>JAYZAP010000087.1:0-4170 GCA_036339655.1 Pseudomonadota bacterium
GATCGAGTCGGTGATCGCCGGCACCCGCGAAACCAGGTCTGTTACCTGCTGGTAAATTATAGGCAACAACAGAAGCAATGAGCCGACAGTAATGACGACGAACAGGATGGTGATGAGGACGGTTGCCATGGTGCGCGACAGGCCAGCCGCCTCTAACCTGTCGGCCACAGGGTCGAGCACATAGGCCACAGCCATGCCGGCGACGAAGGGCAGCAGAATGTCGCGCAACAGGAACAGCAGGATACCGAAGATAATCAAGCCGCCAAGCCAAAAGCCGATCTGTGCGCGAGTCGTCATTGGTTGATCTCCGTTCGCCCGACAACGCGCATCCACTCCGCGATGTAACTTGCCCCGGAAGCCAGCGCCGTCACAGCCACTCCATATATCAGTACGACTTCCGCATCTTCAACCGTCAGGTCGAAGCCCAACCTGGCCAACACCGCCAAGCCAAGCACAATTGGCGCTACCGTATTTACCTTGCTGACCATCCGAGGGCGCATCTTGAACGGCAGCGCCAGCAACCGTAGCAGCAGGACGCCGCCGACAATCAACAAGTCACGAAACACCACAAGCATGACCAGCCACAGCGGAAGATAGCCCAGGGCGCCCAACACCACATAGACGCTGGCCAACAGCACCTTGTCGGCCAAGACGTCGAGATAGGCGCCGAGCACGGTCTCACCATGGTTCCGGCGGGCGACATAACCGTCTACCGCATCCGAGAGGGCGGCCAAGGCGAACAGCCAAAACGCCGGCCCCATGGCGCCGGTTAGCATGAGCCAGACCACCACCGGCGTGCTCAGCAGCCGCGCCAAGCTGATGAAGTTGGGCAGGTTCACTCGATTATGATGGGTTCGGGTTGATCGGCCTCGAAACCCCGGCGATGAAGAATCCATAGGCCCGCTTCCCGGGACAACACAAGGTCATCGCGGGCCAGGGCGCCGGCCAGTTGTTGCTCGTCACCGAGGTAGTGCAGGATGGCGCGGGCGAACCGCGGCGACAGGGCCGCGATTTCCAGCTTGCGCACCAGGGCAAGACTGTCGAGACGACGGCGAATATCGAGCCAGTCGGCAAACCCGGTGATAGGAATATCGATGGCCAACCGGATCTCTAGATCGAAACGCAGCAAGTTGGCCTGCTTCCACTCGTTTTCCAGTTGCGCGCGGGTCGCCCGCGCCGCCATGACCAGCACGGTTTCCAAGGGCTCCCAGGCGTCGGCGCCATAGGTGCCACCGCTGATCAGGACACTTCCCGTCCCGACGCGGCGTACCGAAACGCTCACGGTCGGCGCCTCCTGGGTGCCCTCGCCGTTGATTATGGCGTCGATGGCCACCGCCTCGCCGGCGCCATAACGCTCGGCCAGGCGGCTGAAGCGCTCGCTGTCGCCGACCCGGGCCTGCTCGGCATCGAGAATTTCCAGATCGGCAAGTTCGCCGAACGGTATAATGATCGGCACCAGGCTGTTGCTCGGCGGCAGCGACGCCCAGGCTTCGCGCCACGGGTTGCCGTCATCCCACAGCATCAGGCCCTTGGCGTCCTGGAACAGCGGCACCACGACAATCGGCGTGCTGGCCGCCGCGGCGTAGGGAATATTCCTGTTGCGCAGCAGATCGCCGACCTCGCCGGGTTTGAAGTGGAAGGTCAGCGACGCGATGTAGCGGTCGGGCCCGACCCGCTCGTCGGACACCTCATATCCCCTGACCAGTTCGGTCACCGCCAAATCCGACAGCACCGGCAGGCGGTCGTGATCGGCCTCGGGCACCAGCCGCTCCAAAAGTTGCCGAAACGCCCGCTGCTGACCGTCGGCCAGGGCCGCCGTGCGGGCCATCTCGGCGTTGGCGGCGGTGACATCGACCGCCACGCCGACGACGCTGAAGGCCGCGTCGGCGGCGGCCATGGCCGCGGCGAATTCGGGCGCTAGGAACCCACCGATAGTGATACAAAGAAAGGCGATTAAGCGCCGGGTAAGGGCCATTGCAAACCGTTCCGGATGCAGTATGTTCGGCGCGAAAGCAGGCGCAGTATATCGAACTATCGGGGCGAGAGCGAGGGGCGCCATTTCCAAAAACAGCTATTCCTACAAAGCCGCCGGAGTCGATATCGCCGCCGGGGCCGCCCTGGTCAACGCCATCGGTCCGCTGGCCCGGGCCACCGCGCGCACCGGCGCCGACCCGGAGGTCGGCGGTTATGGCGGTCTGTTCGACCTCGCCGCCGCCGGGTTTCGCGACCCGGTCCTGGTATCGGGCACCGACGGCGTCGGCACCAAGCTCAAGGTCGCCTTCGCCGCCGACCGCCATTCCACGGTCGGCATCGACCTGGTCGCCATGTGCGTCAACGATATCGTCACCCGGGGCGCCGAGCCGCTGTTCTTTCTCGACTATTTTGCCACCGGCAAGCTCGACGTGGCGGTCGCCGAGACCGTGGTGGCGGGCATCGCCGAGGGCTGCAAACTGGCCGGCTGCGCCCTGGTCGGCGGTGAGACGGCGGAATTGCCCGGCATGTACGGGGCCGGCGAATACGACCTTGCCGGATTCGCCGTCGGCGCCGCCGAGCGCGACGCCATGCTGCCGCTCGATACGGTACAGCCGGGCGACATCCTCCTCGGCCTAGCCTCGAACGGTCTCCATTCAAACGGTTTTTCCCTGGTCCGGCGGCTCGTCGAGGGCGCTGGGCTGGATTACGACGCCGCCGCGCCCTTCGATGGGGACGGGCCGCTGGGCGACGCCCTTCTCGCCCCCACCCGGATCTACGTCAAAGCCTGCCTGGCTGCGCACGGAGAAGGCCTAGTGAAGGCCTTGGCCCATATAACCGGCGGCGGTCTGATCGAAAATATTCCCCGGGTCCTGCCCGACGACATGGCGGTCGACATCAATGCCGGCGCCTGGCCGGCGCCAGCCGTGTTCGGCTGGCTGGCCTCGGCTGGCGGCGTCGACAGCCTTGAAATGGCCCGTACCTTCAATTGCGGCCTTGGCATGGTCGCCGTGGTCAGCCCCGAAGACGTGGCGGCGGCGACAGCTATTTTCGAAGACAACGGTGAAACCGTGTACACCGTCGGCGCGGTAGCGGCACGACCAGACGGCGCGCCGGGGGTCAACCTGACTGGAGCCGCGGCAGCATGGCCGGACTGACCCTGGCGGTCCTGATTTCGGGACGGGGCAGCAATCTGCAATCACTCATCGATGCCTGTACCGACCCGGCGTTTCCTGCCCTCATCGCCCTGGTGATTTCAAACGAACCGGATGCCAAAGGCCTTGAGCGGGCCGCGGCCGCCGGCATTGCCAACCAGGTCATCAATCACCGCGACTACCCGACGAAAGAGGCCATGGGCGATGCCCTGAGCCGGGCAATCAGCGACAGTGGCGCGGAACTGGTTTGTCTTGCCGGGTTCATGCGTATTCTCAGCCATGACTTCGTCGAGCAATGGCGCGACCGGCTGGTCAATATTCACCCATCGCTGCTACCCGCGTTCCCCGGCCTCCACGCCCACGAGCAGGCGCTCAGCGCCGGTGTCCGCGTCACCGGCTGCACGGTTCATTTTGTTCGTGAGGGCGTTGACAGCGGCCCGATCATCGCCCAGGCGGCGGTACCGGTTCACTCCGGCGACACGGCCGATTCCCTGGCCGACCGCGTGCTCAAGGCCGAGCATCAGATCTATCCCCTGGCGGTTCGGCTGATTGCCGAAGGCCGGGTAAGCGTGGTTGATGAAACCGCGCTGATCGCCGACAGCGCCTCTCCGGAAATAGTCCTGCTAAACCCAGTCTAGCCGACGATTTCGTCGTCGCTGAAGAAATAACCGATCTCGAACGCCGCGGTCTCCGGCGAGTCCGAACCATGGGCCGAATTGGCCTCGATGGACTCGGCGAAGTCGGCTCGGATGGTGCCCGGCGCCGCCTCGGCAGGATTGGTCGCGCCCATGATTTCGCGGTTGCGGGCGATGGCGTCTTCGCCTTCGAGAACCTGCACCACCACCGGCTCACTGATCATGAAGTTGCACAGGTCGTTGAAGAACGGGCGCTCGCGGTGGACCGCATAGAACCCCTCGGCCCGCTCGCGGGTCAGACGGATACGCTTCTGGGCGACAATGCGCAGGCCCGCCTCCTCGAAACGCGCGATGATGCGGCCGGTGAGATTGCGCCGCGTGGCGTCCGGCTTGATAATGGAAAGTGTCCA
>JAYZAP010000088.1:0-3310 GCA_036339655.1 Pseudomonadota bacterium
CCTCGGTGATGGCGAGGATCGAGAAAATAGCCTCGACGCTGCCGGCGGCGCCCAACAGATGGCCGACCGACGATTTGGTTGACGACATGCACAGGGTATCGACCGCATTGCCGAACAGTCGCTTGACCGCGCCCCGTTCGATGGCGTCACCGAGTGGCGTCGAGGTGCCGTGGGCGTTGATGTAATCGATGTCGTCGGGATTGAGCCCGGCGTCACGCAACGCGGCGCGCATGGAGCGGAAGCCGCCGTTGCCGTCCTCGGCCGGCGCGGTGATGTGGTGGGCGTCGCCGGACAGCCCGTAGCCGACCAACTCGGCATAGATATGGGCGCCGCGCTTCTTGGCGTGTTTCATTTCCTCGAGCACCACGATTCCGGCGCCTTCGCCCATGACGAAGCCGTCGCGATCCTGGTCCCACGGTCGCGACGCTCGTTCCGGGGTGTCGTTGAACCCGGTGGACAACGCCCGGGCCGCGACGAAACCGGCCACGCCGAGGCGGCAGACCGCGGCCTCGGCACCGCCAGCCACCATGACATCGGCGTCACCGTGCCGGATCAGCCGGCCGGCGTCGCCGATGGCGTGGGCGCCGGTCGAGCAGGCGGTCACCACCGCGTGGTTGGGCCCCTTGAAGCCGAATCGGATCTGCACGTGGCCCGACGCCAGGTTGATCAGGGCCGACGGAATGAAATGGGGGCTGAGCCGCCGCGGCCCGCGTTCCTCGACCAGCAACGCGCCGTTGGCGATGGCCTCGAGGCCGCCGATTCCCGAGCCGATCATGACGCCGGTGCGTTCCCGCGCTTCCTCGTCGTTCGGTGTCCAGCCGGAATCCTCGACGGCACCGCAGGCCCCGGCGATGGCGTACAGAATAAACCGGTCGATTTTTCGCTGGTCCTTGGGTTCGACCCACCGGTCCGGATCGAAGGCGTCCTGTCCGTCGCCTGTCGGCACCTGGGCCGCGACCCGACAGGCGATGTCCGAGACGTCAAAACCATCGATATGCCGGATACCGGACTGGCCGGCGATCAGGCTCTCCCATGTCGGTTTCATACTGCTGGCTAGCGGAGAAACCATACCCAGGCCAGTGACTACAATTCGCCTCATGGCGCTACGTCAATTTAGTTTCGGTAAGGGGCGAAGCCGTACCCCCGGGTTGCTTGAAACCCTAGGTACTTTGCGCGATATAATCGATCGCGTCCTTGACGGTGAGAATGCCTTCGGCGGCATCGTCGGGAATTTCGCAGCCGAACTCCTCCTCGAACGCCATGACCAGCTCGACCGTATCCAGGCTGTCGGCCCCGAGGTCGTCGATGAAACCGGCGGTGTCCGTGACCTTGGCTTCGTCCACACCAAGGTGCTCGACGACGATTTTCTTTACACGCTCTGCGATGTCGCTCATTGCAGCTTTCCTCTGTCTCCGAATTTCACAGTATTATTTTCAGTTATCAGGCGCGAAGGCAAGACCCTTGGTCAGTCCGCGGCCGGCTCATCCCGCCAAGCATTCCATACGGCATCCCATCTGGCATCCTGGGTCTGAAAGGCGAGGCTTGGTAACATACTTTCCCGGCCATGGCACGGCTTTATATCATCGCCAATCCGCCGTTGACGTGAAGCGTGTGGCCAGTGATGTAGGCGGCCTCGTCGCTAGCGAAAAACACCGCCGAGGACGCCACGTCGTCGGGTGTTCCCGGGCGCCCCAGGGGAATGCGCGACGTCATGGCTTCGCGGGCGGCGTCACCGAGGGCCTCGGTCATGGCGGTTTCGATCATGCCCGGCGCGATGCAGTTGGCGGTAATGCCCCGGCTCGCCACTTCGGCGGCCAGCGCCTTGGTCATGCCCACGGTTCCCGCCTTGGCCGCGGCGTAGTTGGCCTGGCCGGAATTGCCGGTGACCCCCACCACCGAGGTGATGCTGATGACCCGCCCCCAGCGTTGTTTCATCATGCCGCGCAGGGCCGCGCGGACAATGCGGAACCCGGCTGTGAGGTTGACGTTGAGGACGTCGCCCCAGTCGTCGTCACTCATGCGCATGGCAAGCCCGTCGCGGGTAATGCCGGCGTTGTTGACGACGATATCGAGACCGCCCATGGCGTCCGCGGCGTCCTTGACAAGCGCCGCCACGGCCGCGTCATCGCTCAGGTCACAGGGTGTCACGTGGGCGCCGTCACCAAGCTCGCCGGCCAGGTTGTCGAGGGCCTCGCACCGGGTGCCGGAAAGCGCCACCACGGCGCCTTGGCGGTGAAGCGCCCGGACGATAGCACCGCCGATACCGCCCGAGGCGCCGGTCACCAGCGCCCGTTTTCCAGCCAAATCGAACATTGCTCTCTCCTTCGCTTGCCCTTGGAGGCGCCTAGAGGGCGACCAACAACGCCGCCATCTGGTCCGCCGATTCGATTGCTGTGGCGTCGAGGTCGCGGTCGATACGCCGGGTCAGGCCGGTCAGCACCTTGCCGGCGCCCAGTTCGACGACGAAGCCGACACCGTTGTCGCGCATATACAGAATGCTCTCGCGCCAGCGCACCATGCCGGTGACCTGGGCGACCAGCAGTTTTCTAATCTCATCGGGGCTCGTCACCGCCTGGGCGGTAACGTTGGACACCAACGGCACCGACGGCGGGCGAATATCGGTCTCGGCCAGGACCTCGGCCATGACCGCGGCGGCGGGGGCCATGAGGGAACAATGAAACGGCGCGCTGACCGGCAGCTCGATGCAGCGCCGGGCGCCATGCTCGGGGGCGATGGCGATGGCCCGGGCGACCGCGTCTCGGCTGCCGCTCAGCACCACCTGGCCCGGCGCGTTGTCGTTGGCTGTCGAGCAGACACCGTCGCCGGCCGCTTCGGCGGCAATTGCGTCGGCGCCGTCGAAGTCGAGGCCGAGCAGCGCCGCCATGGCGCCTTCACCGACCGGCACCGCCTGCTGCATGGCCTGGCCGCGGCGGCGCAACAGCCGCGCGGTGTCGGCCAGGTCGAGGCTACCGACGGCGGTCAGCGCCGAGTATTCTCCCAGGGAATGGCCGGCGACAAACGCGCATTTGTCGCCCAGGGCGAAACCGCCTTCGGCCTCCAGGGTTCGTGTCGTGGCGAGGGATACCGCCATCAGAGCGGGCTGGGCGTTTTCGGTCAGGACAAGCTTGTCCTCCGGCCCTTCGAACATGAGCCGCGACAACGGCTCGCCGAGGGCGTCATCGACTTCCTCGAAGACCGCCCGGGCGGCGGCGAAGGTATCGGCCAGGTCACGGCCCATGCCGACCTGTTGCGAACCTTGGCCGGGGAACACGAACCCATGGCTCATATAGTTGAATTCCTTGGCGAAATT
>JAYZAP010000089.1:0-5955 GCA_036339655.1 Pseudomonadota bacterium
CAATCGCCCGGCGCTCTCAAGCGCATGCAAACCGAGGTGTGCACGGACATGCGGGGATTTCATTTGCTGACCGGCGCGGGACATTGGGTGCAGCAGGAACAACCGGCGAAGGTCAGCGCCGCATTGGTAGTGTTTCTCGCCGAGGTAGCTGCCTAGTAGGGTTCGTCCTGCTTGGCTTCGATGACGCCGCGGCGGATGGCCCGGGTGCGGCTGAAGTGGTCTTCCAAGGCGTCGCCTTCGCCGCGGCGGATGGCGCGCTGCAGGGCCGTCAGGTCCTCGGTGAAGCGGCCCAACACCTCGAGCACCGCGTCACGGTTCTTAAGAAAGACGTCGCGCCACATGACCGGGTCCGAGGCGGCGATGCGGGTGAAGTCGCGGAATCCGGCGGCGGAATACGTAACCACCTCTTTCTTGAGGTGGTCTTCCAGGTCGGTCGCCGTGCCGACGATGGTATAGGCGATGAGGTGGGGCAAATGCGAGGTGATGGCCAGCACCTGGTCATGATGCTCGGCGTCCATGGTCTCGACCGTGCTGCCGCAGCGGCGCCACATCTCGGCGACCCTGTCGACCGCCTCTGGGTCGGTGCCCAGCGGCGGTGTCAGAATGCACCAGCGACCTTCGAACAGACTGTCGAAGCCGGACTCGGGGCCGGAATTCTCGGTGCCTGCGACCGGGTGGCCGGGGACGAAATGAACCCCGTCCGGCAGGTGCGGCGCGACCTCGGCGATGACCGAGCATTTGGTCGAGCCCACATCGGTGACGATGGCGCCGGCGGCCAGGGCCGGGCCGATGGTCTCGGCGATGGCCCGGTAGGCGCCGAGCGGCGTCCCCAGGACAACCAGGTCGGCGGCGGCCACCGCCGCCGCCGGGTCGAGGGTAACGCTATCGGCCAAGTCGAGGTCACGCACCGTGGCCAGGGTCGCCTCGCTGCGCGCGCAGGCCACCACATGGCCGGCCAGGCCATCGCGGCGGATGACCCGCGCCAGGGACGAGCCGATGAGTCCGATGCCGATCAGGGCGACACGCTGAAACATTGGTTTGCTGGTCATGGTCTACCTCGCGGTCCCGGCCATGAATTCGCTCAGGACATCGACCAGCCGGCGCATGTCGTCCTCCAGGCCGATGCCGATGCGCAGGCAGTCGGGCAGCTTGTAGCCGCCCATTTCACGAACCACCAGGCCGTTTTCCAGCAGCAGCGCATTGGCCGCGTCGGCGGTTCTGGCGTTGTGTCCGGCGCCTTCGGGAAACCGTACCAGGATGAAGTTGGCGGCGCTGGGATAGACCACCAGGCCGAGGTTCCTCAGTTTATCGCTGACCCAGGGTAGCCAGCGGTGGTTGTGGCGCCGCGCAGCGTCGATATGGTCCCGGTCGCTGATTGCCGCCAGGCCGGCAGCCAACGCCGGGCCGGTAACGTTGAACGGACCCCGCACCCGGTTGAGCACGTCGGCCACCGGCCCGGGACAATAGGCCCAGCCGAGACGCAGGCTGGCGAGGCCGAAAATCTTCGAGAAGGTTCGGGTGATGACCACGTTGTCGAAGTCCTCGACCATGGAAAATCCGTCGTCGAAATCGTCAGCGCCGGCGTATTCCGCGTAGGCCACGTCAATCACTAACAGGGTGTGGTCCGGGAGGCCCTGGCGCAGTCGCCTGAGTTCGGCGCCCGGCACGTAGCTTGCGGTCGGGTTGTTGGGATTCGCGATGAAGACGATCTTCGTGGCCTCGCCGGCGGCGGCCATGAGGCCGTCGATGTCGGCCTTGAGATCGGGCTCGGGCACGACCACTGGCATCGCGCCCGCCGCCAGGGTAACGATGGGGTAGACGAGAAAGCAGTACTCGCTCATGACTGCCTCGTCGCTGGGCCCGGCATAGCAACGGGCGACCAGGGACAGCAGTTCGTCCGACCCGGCGCCGCAAACGATTCGGCCGCCGTGGAGGCCATGGTGCGCCGCCAGGGCGTCGCGCAACGCCGTGGACGCGCCGTCGGGATAGTGGTGCAGGGTTTCAGCGCCCCGGCCATAGGCCTCGATGGCGAGCGGCGAGGCGCCGAGGGCCGATTCGTTGGACGCCAGCCGGGCCAGACGGGCAGGCGACGCCGCCAGCACCTTCGAGCCGCCGGGAACATAGGGTGTGATGTCGAGGATCCCCGAACGTGGGGCGGGCGTCGCCATGTCAGCCGCCGTCCGTCCGTGGCCGGCCACCAGATCCTGTCTGGCCGATGGGTACCGCGTAACCGCCAAGGCCGACAAAACGGGTCACCTGTTCACCTAGTTTTTCGGTCGCCGCCTGGAGGCGCGCGTCATCGGCGCCGACGAAGTCGCTGACTTCCACGAGATGAATTTGTGTCGGCGACTTCTTGGTTTCGCTCCAGGCGGTAATATCCGTGGCCGGCAGTCCGCTGGCGTCGAACACTTCCTTGAGACTGACCCGGCTTAGGCCAGCGCTGGCCTCGACGGCGATGAAGGATACGTCATTGCCGCTGGCTTCCTGTTCGGTCAGGGCGATGGCCAGGGCGCCGAGATCCTCGAACCGCCCGTCGTCGTACTCGATGAACGGTAGCCGGGCGATGATGCGCGGAATATTGGTACCGGAGAAAATCAGATGCGGCCACCACGGCTCGGCGTCGTCCTCGGCCGGTATGGGCAGGACGCCGATGGTTGCGGTGCCGTCGACCACCGCGCGAATCACCGGATTGGCGGTGCGGTGCAGGGACGCCTTGGTCGCCGAACCGTAATGGTCGCGCGCCACGTCCCAATAGCCAACGGATTTTTCCGGTGCGTGGACTGCGACGCTGAAGGGTCCTTGCAGCCGCGACGTGGCGGCCAGCATCTCGCGCCAGATGCGCACCACCACCGGGGCCGGGAAGCTGCTGCGGTGCTGCGCCACCAGGCGGCGCAAGATCCTCGCTTCGCGGGCCGGGCGAATGAACAAATCGCCGGGCGATGCCTTTTTTAGGGCGCCGATTTTCTCAACGATTTCGATCCGGCGCATGAGCAGGGCGTGCATTTCGTCATCGATGGCATCGATGTCACGGCGCAGGTCGTCAAGCGATCGCGATGGGTCGGTCATGGCGTGGACAGGAAATTGAAAAACGGAGCGGTAGTTGTATCCCCGCAAAGGCCCAAAATCAAAGAAAACGTTGACTTAACCGGTGCTGGATATCTAGTGCATATTCCGACCCCTTGTAGGTTCATTTGACCGCGTCCCCTTAATCCGTAGATAGGTGCAAGCCGCATGACGATGCCCCAATAGTCGCGCCGGGGCATTGGTAAAGGCGTGGAACGCGGCCGCGGTTTAAGGTGGCGCAGTCAGCAGGTGGGGCATCGAAACGTTTTGGCGGGCGTCGGGGCGCTTGCCCGATGCCATTGTGCGTTGACTTTGGCATCGCGCGGTGCACCGCTCCTACCCAAAACACTCATCTGCACCATCAAATGAACCTATATGCTCGGAAGACGCTCTAGGTGTTCACCACGGTTATGGCTCACGGCGACGTGAATTGTCCGGGCGGTTGTAGCCGGTATGGATTTTGCGCCCTATGATGCCGTGACCGTATATGGACCTCAAATTTCTCGGCTAGCACACGAACATCCGATGCCCATAAAGATTCCCGACAATCTGCCGGCTCAGCGCATTCTCGAGGAGGAAGGCGTCCTCCTGATTCGCGAGCATGACGCCATCCGTCAGGACATCCGCCCGCTGCGCATCGCGTTGTTGAACCTGATGCCCGAAAAAATCAAAACCGAGACCCAGCTGGCCCGGGTCGTCGGCTCGACGGCATTGCAGGTCGAACTCGAGCTTCTCAAGACCTCGAGCTATACTCCGACCAACACGTCGGCCGAGCATATGCTGTCGTTCTACAAACCCTGGGAAGAGGTCGCCAACGACAAGTTCGACGGCCTCATCATCACCGGGGCGCCGGTAGAGGAAATTGAGTTCGAGGCGGTCGACTACTGGTCGGAACTGACCGATATTTTCGAGTGGTCGCGGCGCAACGTAACCAACACCTTCAATATTTGCTGGGGCGGGCAGGCGGCGCTGTATCATTTCTATGGCGTGCCCAAATATGCCATGGGCGAGAAACTATCCGGAGTCTTCGAACACCGGGTGGTGACGCCGGAATCAGCCCTTGTGCGCGGCTTCGCGGACAGGTTCGGGGTGCCGGTCTCGCGCTATACGGAGACCCGCCGGGCCGACATCGACGGGATTCCCGGCTTGGTCATTCTTGCCGAGTCCGACGCCGCCGGCCTGTGCCTTATCGAGGACGGCAACCTGGGTAACGTCTACATGTTCAATCACTTGGAATACGACACCGATACCCTGGCCAACGAGTACCATCGCGACGTCGAGGCCGGGCGCGGTGAGGTCCATGTACCGGACAACTATTTTCCCGGTAACGACCCAGCTCAGGCGCCTTCCAACTCGTGGCGCGGGAACGGCCACCTGCTGTACGCCAACTGGGTCAATGCCATGTACCAGAAAACCCCAGGCGATATCGCCGACATCGGCAAGGATGCGGCTGCGCGCGATACGGCGGCCTGATCGCCTAGAGCATTTTCCGGTTAAATAGGGTCATTCGATGAAGGCATATGAGCGTTTTGGGTAGGAGCGGCGCGCAGACCGATGTGCCATATCGGGCAAGCGCCGCGACGCCCGCAAATACGTTTCAATGCTCCACCGAAGGCCGCGCTCCCTTAAACCGTGGCCGCGTTCCGTACCTTTGCCGATACAGGGCATCGCCATACGGCGCGCGCCTAACCCGGATTAAGGGGCCGCGGTCAAATGGCGCTATATGACCGGATAATGCTCTTGGGCGCCTTGTCTTTCTATTTGACACGATGGTGAACCGGCGCCGCGCCGGCCATGAGGCGGTGGTAGCGCCGTCGTTGGCGTTCCGGATTGGCGGCATAGACCTGTTTCGAGGCCTCAACAATGACGACGCCGGCAAACGGCAGGCTCCAGCGCTTGCCGATGCTTTCCCAGGCGCCGGCGACGCGCAGCATCATCGGCGACGCGCTCGGCGGCATGTACAGCGCGGTTTCTGTGTTCAGCGGCAAAAACATGCTGTCGCGCAGCAGTCGTGACAGTTGCGGCGGACTGAACGGGTGGCCATGGCCGAACGGGGTACGCTCCAACCGGGCCCAGATGCCTCGCCGATTGGGCACCACTACCAGGAGCCGCCCGCCGCCGTCGAGAACCCGCCAGACTTCCCGCAACATCGGCCGCAACTGTCCGCTGGATTCGACCGCGTGGACCAGCAGCACCCGGTCGATAGAGCCGTCGGGCAACGGTAGTTCGGCTTCGTCGGCCAGGGCGACCAGCCGGGGCGCGTCACCGGGCCAGGCGATAACCCCCTGGGAGGCTGGCATCACCGCGACTACGCGCTCGGCCTCCTGGTTGAACGGCCGCAGGTAGGGGGTGGCAAAACCCAGGCCGAGAACCGACAGGCCGCGCACGTCGGGCCACAGGCCGCGCAGCCGGCGGCGAATCATTCGCCGCGCCACCTGGCCCAGCCGACTGGCGTAGAAGCCGTTGATATCGATGATGTCTTGCCACATAAGGCGGCGATGGTATCACAGTGACGCATGCGACGTAGCGATGACGCTGGGGCCGCTGGATGGTATGCTTGGACGTCGCGTCAACCACAGCGAATCGGAATTGAGTCCATGAAACTGCACTATTCCGCCACTTCTCCCTATGTCCGCAAGGTCTTGGTCGTGGCTGCCGAGACCGGATTGAGCGACTGTCTTGAGCGAGTCACGCCGGAAACCCCAGGCGTGGTCGCCATCGGGACGGTGAACCCCCTGGCCAAGGTTCCGGCCCTGATTACCGACGATGGCGACGTCTTGTACGACAGCCCGGTGATTTGCGAGTACCTGGATAGCCTTCACGATGGCGCGAAATTGTTCCCGGCGGCGGGCGGCGCGCGTTGGCGCGCCCAAAGCCATCAGGCACTCGGTG
>JAYZAP010000090.1:0-6769 GCA_036339655.1 Pseudomonadota bacterium
AAGAACGTCGACATGGTTCGGGGCACCAGGGTCTGGTCGAGAATAATCTTGCGGATTGCGATACACCACGACCCGTTGACGCGGCGAAACCGGTCCTCGCGCCGGCCCATGTAGCTCACTTCAGTGCGTTCCAGGCGTGACTGATAGACCGTCAGGTTGCAGCGCACGTCCAACTCGCTGTCATCCCGCTCGCCGACCTCCACGTTGGAGACGAAATAGCGCATGCGCGACGGCGGCTGCTCGGCGTGGGCCAGGGACGACCGCAACCGTTCGATGCGCCGCGCCAGGAAGGTCTTGTCGTCGTCGAAGAACGCCATTTCGCCGTCGGCCGCCACCGCGTCGGGCTGGCCGTCGACGGTCTCGCGCGCCGGCATCCAATAGCGCGCGTCGTCGGTGAACAACTCGAGCCATTCCTCATAGCGTCGTTCGCTCAGCAGGCGAACTTCTCGATAGAGGAACTGCTCAATGCTGTGCTGCAGCGCGACGTCGACCATGGGACCGTCCTGACCACGGGGCATCGAACAGGGCCGCCCAGTGCTGGTAAAAATTCAGCTGGTTGGTTTCCGAGATATAGGGAGCGAACCTGCCCGGGCAGTCTTCCGGCCCGTCCAGCAGTTCCTGGCCCACGTTCATCTGGTAATTGAAGTCAAGGCGTTGGCCGACCACGCCACGGGTCGCCTCGGTGACCTGCTCGAAGTTCTCGGTGTCGTCCTGGGCGGCGATGCCGGAGACCGATTGAATGCGCGTGAAATCCACCAGCGCGCGTTCCTTGATGATCTTGGGCGCATCCCGGTCGAGAGCGCACCAGTTCCACGCCTCGAGTCGGCCCGGCCCCTTGGGCAGCCAGAGATAGAAGCCGATGGGGCGGAGCGCGCTGAAGTCGTTGAACGAGAGATTGGGAAACATATTGCTGAACGATAGGGCGTAGAGGCCGGCCTGGCTCTTGGGAAAGGCCTTGATCAGTCGCTGCTGGCACTCTTCCACATACTCGATGATCTCGGGGCCGTACTCCTGGGCCAGTTCCAGGTCGGCGGCATAGCGTTCGCCGTGGAAGACAATGCCGGTCATGCCGTGGCCGTTGTCGAGCCCGATGTTGTAGTACGCCGCTTTCTCGCCGCTAGAGCCCGGGCGTCGCCGCCGAGGATGTCGTAACTGCCGATCAGGGTTCGCCGGGTTGATCTGGCGGATATCGAGCTTGAACATGGAGCCATGGGAATAGGGCAGATGATAGGTATCGCCGGCGAAGTTCTCGCTGGCGATTTTCCAGTTGGCGTTCAGGGAGTAGCGCTGCATGCCGGGAACGAACTCGATGCCGCCGACTTGGCGCTCGATCATGACATCCAGGTACCAGCGGAACTCGCTGAGGCAATTGTCGAGGCTCTCGGCGCCGGCGTCCCAGTTGCCGAAGATCATGCCGCCGTAGGTAGTCAGCTTGGGCACTTCCAGCAGGCCCCATTTGTCCTTGTCCAGGCGCTCTCCGTAGACGTCCTTACCCAGCGGCACGCCCTTGAGCTCGCCGGTATTGGCGTAGGTCCAGCCATGGAAGCTGCAGGTGAACTGACGGGCATTGCCGCGATCGGCGCGGCACACCTTCATGCCGCGGTGGCGGCAGGAATTGAGGAACGCCCGAACCTTGCCGTCGCTGCCCCGGCACACCAGGACCGGGTCTTCGCCCATATAGGCGGTCATGTAGTCGCCAGGCTCGGGGATCTGGGTTTCGTGGCCGAGGAACAGCCAGCAGCGCGCGAAGATGCGCTCCAGCTCCAACTGGTAAATCTCCGGATCGAAGAAGATCTTGCGGCTGACCAGCCCCTCGTCGAGCTTCACGTGGTGCTCGGAACCCTCCATGGGTGCGTCTCCTCTGTATCACTCCAAAATTCGATTTCGTCAGACTATTACAAGTTCGCGCTTGAACGGGACGTCGCCCGGCGGCGGTCCGTCGAGCTCGCGCGCGAAGCGGTGGCCGCTCCACACGGCGGCGGCGATGAGGCCCGGCCCGAGCGCATCGCCGATGCGCTTGACCGACTTGATGCCGGCCTCGGCCAGCTTGTCCGGCGAGGCCTTGAGGTCGTAGTAGAGCCCGTCATTGGGTAGCCGCGCGGTGATCATGACCACCGAGGCGCAATCGATCCGGTGCCCCGGCTCGCCGTAGACGCCTTCAACATCGACGCCGCCGCTGTCGATGTTTGTGATATTTCGGCCGGTAACGATATTCACGCCGATCTCGACCAGCCGCGACTGGATCATCTCCTGCTCGAGACTCTCTTCGGACCACGCCGAGACCACCGGCGCCGGGGTCACCAGGGTCACATGAAGGCCGTCGTTGATCAGCCGCTCGGCGATGCCACCGCCAAGATAGTGGTGGTCGTCGTCGAAGATTACCACCGGGGACGACGGCATCGCGCCGGCGAATAGGTCGGTCGGCGTGATGACGTTCGCCCCGTCGCTGCCCGCTATGGCCGCCGCGGTGTTGGCCCGGCCGATGCCGTCCTGGCGCCAGCGGCAGCCGGTGGCCACGGCGACACGCTGGTAGCCGGCTTCGAGGATGGTCTCGGCGGTCATCGCGCTCTCGCGGAAGACTTCCACGGTCTCGTGGAGCTTCTCGATCTGGTAGGTCCGGTAGTCGCGCACCCGGACCCATTCGGAAAAGCCGGGAAGCGCCGATTCGTGGGTCACCCGGCCTCCCAATTCGCGCTGGGCTTCGGCGAGGCCGACCCGGTAGCCGCGCTTGCCCAGCGCCATGGCGCACTCCAGGCCGGCCGGCCCGGCGCCGACCACCAGCACCGAATCCTCCGAGCCCTTGGCGGCGATGACTTCAGGATGCCAGTCGCGGCGCCATTCCTCGCCCACGGTCGGGTTCTGGGTGCAGCGCATGGGCGTCTTCATATGCTGGCCGGTGACGCAGATGTTGCAGCCGATGCATTCCCGGATGTCGTCGAGCCGCCCTTCCTCGATCTTCTGCGGGATGAAGGGATCGGCGATGGACGGCCGGGCGCAGCCGACGAAGTCGGCGACGCCGCGGGTAATCAGCGACAGCATGGTGTCCGGCGAGGTGTAGCGGCCGACCGAAACCACGGGCTTCTTCACCATGTCCTTGACGAAGGCGATATAGGGCTCCTGGAAACCCTCGGAGCTGAACCGCGACGACATGGAATCGTGGTTCCAGTCGCTGATGTTGACGTCCCACAGATCGGGAAGGTCGGCGAGCATCTCGATGACCTTGCAGCCCTCGTCCTGCCAGGTGACGCCCTCGTCGCCGAGCAGTTCGTCGGTGGCGAAGCGCAGCGCCACGGCCATGGAGTCGCCTACCGCCTCCTTGGTGTCTTCCAGCAGTTCGCGCAACAGCCGCACCCGGTTGTCCAGGCTGCCGCCGTATTCGTCATGGCGCCGGTTACGCCGCCGGGTCAGGAAGTCCATGGGCATGGCGATGTCATGGCCGCAGTAGACATAGATCAGGTCGAAGCCGGCGTCCCGGGAGCGCAGCGCCGCGTCGCGGTGCCAGCGGCGGAACTCGCGGATGTCGTCCAGGTCCATGGCCCGGGCCTGGACCGGGTCGTGGCTGTAGGTCGCCGGCGTGTGCGACGGCCCGAGGGGAATCTCGCGGCTGTACCAGTTGGGCAGGGCCGAGGCGTTGCTCACCAGCTCGATACCGGCCAGTGCACCGTGGTCATGGATGGTGTCGGTCCAATGACGCATGCGCACCACGTCGTCCTGGTCCCACATCTTGGTTTCCGGATAGGGCGCCGCCTCGGCGTGGGGATGGAACGAGCACTGTTCGGTGCAGACCACGGACCAGCCGCCCTCGGCCTTCATGCGTCGCATGGCGGCGTCCGAGCGCGGCATCATATGACCCATGCCGCTGCAGTGGGGAACCTGGAAAAACCGGTTTCGGGTGGTCAGCGGGCCGATCCGGACCGGTTCGAACAGGACGTCGAAGCGCGGGTCACGGGGCATAGTGTTCCTCCACAACAAAAACAATGCGGACACGCTAACATGGTGAGCGTTGGACAACAAATTGGCAGTTGGAATGGACACTTGACGGGCGCGGTGCCAGCGGATTGAATTCGGCACCAATAAGAACCGGAAGGCTTCTCGTGCTCGATCGCTCCAATCTTCGCGCCTCTCTGTGGGCGATTTTGTATTCCCTGCTGGTTGTTGTCGGCTGTAGTGTGATGATCGAGGCGGGGGTGGAACTCAACGACGGCGAGGCGCCCATGCCCGAGGCGCTGATCGCCTTCGCCAAGGCCGAGCTCGATCCGGTCAAGGCGCCCAAGGCCGTGCATATCCTCACCGAGTCGCCGCACAGCCCGGTCGGCAAGGTCCAGTGCCACGAAGCCAAGGCGGCCATCCACGGCGCCTGCGGCTAGAGCATCATCCGGCGTAACTCAAGTGTGAAAGGTAGAGCCATGCGGTTCGACAAGGTTCTGGTAACCGGCGACAGTGGCCTGCTTGGCGCCTTCGCGGTCGCCGAGCTCATGGGCCACTGCCGAGTCTCGGTCCTCGACATCAAGCCGCCGCGCGCCGACGTGCGGTTTATCTAAGCCAGCATTCTCGACCGCCAGGCGGTCGCTGCCGCCATGACAGGTCATGACGCGGTGGTCCAATTGGCGGCGCTCGATTACGCCGTTGACGCCACCGAGCAGCAGTTCTTCGAGACCAATGTCCAGGACCTGCGGAACGTGCTGGAGGCCGCCGAGGCCGCTGGCGTGGGTCGCACCGTGGTCTGTTCAAGCATCGCCGCCCTTGGCCTTAGTGCGGAAAATCCGCCGCACTATCTGCCGGTTGACAGGGAACATCCGGCCGCCCCGGTTGACGCCTACAGTCTCAGCAAGCAGGTTGGCGAGGTCATCGCCCAGGGTTTCGCCTGGCGCGGTACCATGGAAGTCCGTTGCCTGCGGCCGGGCCTGGTGATGCAGTCGGGTATCGCCTATGACGTGGCCGTCAAAGCCGCCGCGAGCGATGGCGCCGCGCCGCCGCCGGTAGCAATCGATCCGTCCTGGCGGGTTTTGCCCGAGGCGATTGGAGGCTCGCGCGCCTTTGTCAGCCCGGTCGACGCAGGACGTTGTTTCCGCGCCGCACTCGAGGCCGAAGGCCGTTCGTTCGACATCTATCATGTTACGGCCGCCGATACCTTCAGCCCGTTGGCGACGCTTGAGATCGTGGGGCGCGAATACCATGCCGCCCCGGAAATTCGCCATGCCGCGCTGTTCGATGCCGACCCGCGGGCGTCGATCTACAATTTTTCGCGAACCTGCGAGATGCTGAATTGGGAGCCGCGCGAACGGTGGTCCGATTTGCTTGGCCGGGTCATCGCCGAAGCCAAGGTCTGAAGCCGAATTCAACGAGCGCGTGAACCTGTCGCGTCACGTGAAAACGATGACGCACCCAGGGCACGCAGCAGCTCACCTTCCCCGGACGGGCTACGACCGGGTTGCGGGGGGATACCGGGCGCGTCGAAGACTTCGATTTCGGGCACCACCGGCCGGCCCTGCTCGGCGTAAATCCACAGCCGTAGGAGATGCCGGCGAATGTCGTTGACTTTGTCGTCCTCGAACGCGGCGCGCGCGTGCATGACGAAGAGGTTGTTGTAGAGCGCTGTCTCCCCGGGCTCCAGTGTGAACTCGAGCATCACCTCGTCGCGGTGCGAGACCTCTTCGAATGCATCGAGTGCGGCGATGTCCTCCGGCTGCAGCGGTTGCTCACGCAATGTGGCCGCCGCCTCGATAAAGCCGCGCATGAAACGACTGCTCAGAAAACCGTCCCGCACCGAGAACACCGGCACCCGATGGGGGGTGCAGTCCGGCTCGTGCTCGGCCTGCTCGCCGAGGCGATAGAGGGAGTAACCCCGGTACAAACGTTCCAGATGATGCGGCATTTCCGTTAGCATGATGTTGTGCACGGTGATGGCTGACGCGTATCGGCTCTCGCCGCCGCTGTTCGCAAGACTCAGAGACAGCATGGCATGATAGTCGCCGAAATCATGGTGCAACGAGAGCTCACGCTGGCTGCGGTACGCCCGTGCATTCGGGTCGACGTCACTGACATCGACCACATGACCCAGCCGGTCGCCCATCACACTCTGGCTCGCCGGAATACCGAGATGGAGACCGAGCCCCCAAAACAGATGCTCGATGTCGACGCTTGACCATCGCTCGACGGGAACGCCGCGCAGCACGACCAGACCAGTTCCCTGGTCCAGCACCTGCTTTATGGCTTTTATCACCGTTGGCGTAGCTACGCCGGCATAGGAATCCAGCGCGACATCCTGGGCGGGCAGGCCGCGAACGGTCTCGATGACAGCCGCGAAGTAAGCCAGGCAGGCGTCGTCGAGCGCGACGACCCAGTCATCCTTGCTCAACTCAGCCGCGGACCACGCGGATGGGTGTTTGATTTGGTGTTCGATCATAGGGTCTCCGGGAAAAGCACGTTTCTGAGGGCACTCAACGGATTGCAGCCGATCGACAGCGGTTCCATCGTCATCGACGGTGTTGAACTTACTGATCCCAAGACCGACCTGAACCGGTTGCGTCAAGGGGTCGGAATGGTCTTCCGCATTTCAACCTATTTGAACATAAAACGGCGCTGGAGAACATCGCGATGTCACAAATGGTCATTCTCAATCGACCAACGAGTGAAGCCGCCGAGATCGGCGTGGTTGGTTGTCGGGGCCCGACGATTCGTACCTTCACCAATGATACAGTGCCGTTTTGTGTTCGCCCGCCAATCACGACTGGCCGCCCACTCCACCGGCGTTTGGAATAAACAGCTG
>JAYZAP010000091.1:0-14597 GCA_036339655.1 Pseudomonadota bacterium
GGCCAGACCTTCGACCACTGGATGGTGGCCAACGCCTGCATGCACTGTACCGACCCGGTCTGCATGATCGGCTGCCCGACCGGCGCCATTCACCGCTCGGAGCTGGGCGGCATGGTTGTGATTAACGACGACACCTGCATCGGCTGCGCCACCTGCGCCAACTCCTGCCCCTATAACAACATCCGCATGGTCGAAATCCGCGACCTCGACGGCACACCGCTGATGGACCCGGACAGCCAGCGTCCCATCGTCAAGGCGACCAAGTGCGACCTCTGCGCCAGCAACCCGGGCGGCCCGGCCTGCGTCCGCGCCTGCCCTCACGACGCCCTCCAGCGGGTCGATTTCGAAGGCGGCACCATCTTCGAGGAATTTCTCCGTTGAAACTGGTCACTGCCAGGCGGGTCGTCTACCTGATCATCGTCGCCGCGCTGTTCGTGGTCGCCGCGGTACAGGCCCAGATCGGCTTCCGCACCCTGCAGGACCCGGCGATCCTCACCGGCTACTACCTGTTCGGCCTGATGATCCTGCTCGGCGCGTTCAATCTGCGCAAGAAGCTCTCCATGATCCCCATCGGCAAGGCGTCGGTGTGGTATCGCATCCATGTTTCCGGCGGCATCCTGGCGTTGGCCCTGTTCTGGCTCCACATGGGCCGGTTGTGGCCCGACGGCCTCTATGAACAACTGTTGGCCCTGACGTTCTATCTGGTCAGCTTCACCGGTATCGCCGGCTACATCATTCAGCGAACCTATCCCAGCCGCCTGACCCAAAGCGACATCGAGGTGATTTACGAACGCATCCCGGCGGAACTGGCAGCCATTCGCGAGGAAGCCGAGGCGCTGGTCTTCGAATGCGCCCAGGAAACCGACAGCGACACCATCGCCCGCCACTACCTCGAGACCTTCCATTGGTTTTTCGCCCGGCCCCGGCATTTCTGGAGCCATGCCATGGGCAGCCGCGAGGGCGCCCATTGGGTGCGTAACGAAGTGGTCAACCTGCGGCGTTATCTCAACGACGCGGAACAAGGCTATCTCGACCGCCTGGCCGAGCTGGCGGTCAACAAGACCCGCATCGACTACCACTATTCGGCCCAGACGATCATGAAAATCTGGCTACTGTTTCACCTGCCCCTGGCGGTTGCCGCCATGACCCTGGCAGTGTGGCATTTCATGCTCGTCCACGTGTACGCCCTATGACCAGTATTTTCGACCCCGACCGTTTCCGGTTTGACCGCAGCCCCTACGAACGTCCGAACTTCAAGTTTCGCTGTGGCCGGGGGGCGGCGTGGGGCAAGCCCTGCGTCCGCGGCCCCAATCCGGACGGCTCCTGCGGCGGCACCGCCACCTGTAACCCGATCAAGAACCAGAACGGCCGCTTCGAATGCCGCCGGCCGGCCATCGCCGGCGGCCCCTGCAGCGACGGACCCCTGCCCGACGGCACCTGCGCCCTGCGCCAGCCGCCGTGCACGCCGCGGCGCAGCCTACGCGGCCTGCGTGGCCGTCTCGGTCTGCTCGCCCTCGGTCTGGTGTTGGCGCTGGTGCTCGGCCTGTCGGGCATATCGTCGGGGCGGATCGCCGGCATCAGCTCGTGGGATCCGGGGCCGCTGACCACCGGTCACGCCAGCTTCATCGCCGCCGGCGACTGCACGGCCTGTCACGCCCAGCACAACAGCGGCCCGACCAACTGGATCACCGCCGTGTTCAGCGACTCCGACATCACCGGCAAATGCACCGAATGCCACGTCTTCGGCGGCCCGGCCCGCCAGGCCCACAACCGCATCAACCCGGACCGCCCCGATATCGGCGAGACCACCTGCCAAATGTGCCACACCGAGCACAAGGGCGAGTTCGCCAATATTGTCGAGATCAACGACGTCCAATGCGCGACCTGCCACGAGACCAAATTTTCCAGCTTCTCGACCAGTCACCCGGCCTTCGGCGAGAGCTTCCCCTATTTCAAGCGCACGGCGATCAAGTTCAATCACAGCAGCCATTTCGCCAAGCATTTCGGCGATGCGCGGTTTGCCGACCGGGCGCCGGAGACCTGTCTCGCCTGCCACAGTCAGGAACCAAATCAACGGTCGCTGGTGCGCTCGGGCTTCGAGGAGACCTGCGAAGCCTGCCACGGTGGCGTCATGGCCCAACGCGAACTGATCCTTTTGCGACTGCCAGAGTTCGTTGAAAACACCATCGACGAGGACAGCGTCATCGAGGCCTGCGGACCGATCTTTGACGACGACGAGGAAGACGAGGAAGAGTTTGAAAGCGTTTCAATCGAAGAATCATCGGTTGTCGGCGCCTTCCTACTCGACGTTGTGGCCGACGACCCGGACGAATATACTAAACCAATGCAAGAGCTTATCCTCGCCATGGCGGAGGGGGGCCTGGAGCCGCTGGCCGAATTGATCGATGAACGTGCCGATCGAGAAATCTCGACGAAACTGCTGGCTGGCCTCAATCCGGAATCCGTAAAGTGGGTGGCCTGCGCCTGGGCTGCCAACCTGGAGTACGAACTGCCGGCCGACGCCACCATGGGCGGCTGGTACGGCGACTACCTGGAACTGCGGTACCGGCCCCAAGGCCATGGCGACAAGGTCGCAAGGTCATGGATCGAATTCGCCATCGCTGCCGGACGCGAGGCCGAGGACGACGACGCCGGCGAACGCGCTATAGCACTACGCGAGAGCATGATCGACCCCAAGGAAGGCGTCGGCGGCTGCATGAAGTGCCACTCGGTAACCGCGATCGACGAAGAAAATAACGAAAACGACCTGGCGGTCGAATGGCGCGCCCGCGAAGTCGTGCGGTCGCCGCGGAACCTCAATTTCTCACACGGCATTCATTTGCGGCTGTTCGACGCCAAGGCGGCTCAGCTCAGCGAATCGGAAAAGGGTTGCCGGTGGTGCCATGTGCTCGATCCCGAGGCGGATTTCGCCAGTGGTTACACTGACTTCGACGCCCTCAGCTATACCAGCAATTTCAAGCCGATCGCCAAGGAAACATGCGCCGATTGCCATTCGGAAGGGAACCTGCGGGAGGACTGCCAACTGTGCCACGACTACCATCGTGAGCCGTCCTTCAATATAAGGATCTCAAGCCATGCGGAATAAATTCGAATTTATTTCCTCCTTTGCCGCCATCTTGGTGGCCGGGGCCCTGATGTTGGTCTCGCCAGGGGCCCAGGCCCAAGACGACGGCTCCGAGGCCCACGGCGCCATTCTTTCCGAAGATGCCTTTCCCAGCGCCTCGCAATGCGCCGCCTGCCATGAGCAGATATACGATGAGTGGAGCTCGTCGAATCACGCCTACGCGTCAATCTCGCCCATGTTCCATAAATTTGAACAAGCCATCAACGCCCTGACACAGGGCACCATCGGCGCCTTCTGCGTGCGCTGCCACCAGAGCGCCGGAACCACTTTGGGCGAGGACCGCGACGCGCCCCTGTGGGAACGTAGTCAGATTTCCCGCGAGGGCGTGAGCTGCATTGTGTGCCACCGGGTCGAGGACAACTACACCAAGGCCAACGGCGAGCGCTACATCGTGCCCGGCGACATCAACCAGCCGATCTTCGGCCCCTACGGCGGCGATGGTGTCGCCGAAGTCATCGAAAACAAGAGCTACTACAGGGTGGCGACGAGCGAAGAGGAGCGCGGCACACCGATCCACACCGAGGGAGTCAAGTTCGCCCAGTTGTCGCGCTCGGAGTTCTGCGTCTCGTGCCACCAGGTGGCAATCAACCTCGGCATCAAGCTCGAAGTGGTATGGGAACAGTACCGCGCCTCGCCCGCCGCCGCCGCCGGCGTCACCTGCCAGGACTGCCATATGGGCGAAGTTCCCGGCGTCGCCGCCGGTTACGAGACCGGTCCGGCCGCAGTGGTCAACGGCGAAGAGATCAATCCCGACCGCAAACACTCGAACCATTCATTCTATGGACCGGGCTATCCCATCGCCCATCCGGGTATCTTCCCGCACAACCCCGAAGCCGAAAACTGGACGATCGAGGAATGGCTGGAGTTCGACTGGCGCGCTGGCTGGGGCGAGGAAGAGTTCGAGGAAGCAGTCGACGAAGAGGAAATCGAGGTCGAATTCCCGGAAATCTGGGAAGACTCCTTCGACCGCGAGGAAGCCCGCGCTGTGATCGAGGAAAACCTCGAGAAACTCGAGGACAAGCGCCGCCTGCGCTTGGAAGTGATGGAAAACGGTTCGCGCATCGATGGCCCGTTCTTCGAAAGCCCGCCCACGGTCGGCAGCGATTTCTCGTTCTCCTATAATGTGGTCAACACCGACGACGGCCACAATCTGCCCTCCGGATCCTTGGGCGCCCAGCCGGAAATCTGGCTCAACGTGGCGCTGATCGACCCCGACGGCATCAACGTCTGGGAATCGGGCTATGTCGACGGCAACGGCGACATGGCGGATCTCCACTCCCTCGATGTCGCCGCCGGAAACATCGACTATGACCACCAGTTGTTTAACCTGCAGACCAAGTTCCTCACCACCAACGTCAAGGGGACCGACCGCGAAATGTATCTGCCGGTCAACTTCGACGTCGATCAGTTGCCCTTCCTGCGGCCGGCGCCGCAGCCCACCACGGTAATCAATCACCCACCGTTCGTACGCATGGAGGGCCGCAGCCTGCCGCCACTCAGTTCGCGCGCCGCGAGCTACACGGTGCCCGCCGATGTGATGACCAAGGCGGGCACATACCGGCTCGCGGTCCGCCTGCGCAGCCGGGCTGAGCCGATTTACTTCATGCGGTTTGTCGGCGCCACCGTCGAGATGGAGCAATCCATGAACGATTGGATGATGGACATTCATCCCTACACCGTCGAATTCCAGGTCAACTAGCGAGACCCGCCATGCTCAGCACCAAGAAATCGCTCGATTTTCCGTGCCATCGGTGGGGGCTTTTCGCCATGGCGGGCGCGCTCGCCGTCTCCCTGGGAATGGCCGGTGTGGTCACCGGCGGCGCGACTCCGGCGGCGGCCTCGGAAGCGTCGTCCGAGCCGATCATTCCGGACGGGGTCACCCGCGTTCCCTACGACCCGGACGTGTTCCGCTCCGATCCGACCTACGAAGACACGGATTACGATCCTGAAGCCCAGGTCGAAATATATGGAGGCAAAACCCCCTTCGACCCGCCACGTCCCTTGCTCGAAGTCGGCCGCGAAATATACGTCAACGGTCCGTTCCAGAAGCCGAGCAACCTGTTCGGCGACAAGAACCCGCTGGCGCCTCACTTCTACATATATGGCGACTGGCAGAACGTGGTCGCCTGGAACGACAATGGCAATACGGAAATCGGCCAGTTCGCGACCCGGCTGAACCTCGAGTTCGACCTCGGGATCACCTCGACCGAACGCATTCACATGTTCATGCGCCCGCTCGACAGGGGTGGACAGTTCACCCGCCTTGAATTCTTCGGCGACGATGAGGACGGCGGCGACACCGCCTTCAACGCCAACATTGAAACCCTGTTCTTCGAAGGCGACATCGGGGCGATTTCCCAGGGCTTGACCGGCGAATTCAACAACCTGGACCTGCCGATCGCGCTTGGTTTCATGCCGCTGGTCATGCAGAACGGCATCTGGTTCGAAGACGCCTTCATCGGCGGCGCCATGTCGCTACCGGCCATGAACAGCCCGGAACTTGACATCTCGAATTTCGACGTCACGTTCTTCGGCGGCTTCGATCAGGTCGATTCCCAGGCCTTCATCGACACCGTTGGCGAAGTCGCCAACCACAACGTCAACATCTACGGCATCACCGCCTTCGTCGACGCCATGAAGGGCTATTTCGAGTTCGGCTACGGTTATTCCGACGGCGAGGGCCGGCTCGACGAATTCGACTACCACAACCTGACAATGGCCTTCACCCGGCGCTACGAGCCGTGGATATCCAACAGTGTCCGGGCGATCTGGAATACCGGCCAGGACGCCCCCGGCCAGCAGCAGACCGCCGACGGCGTCATCATCCTGGTCGAGAATTCGCTGATTACCCACTTGCCCAGCACCCTGGTGCCGTACCTCAACATGTGGGCCGGCTTCGACCGGCCCCAGGGGCTTGGCCAGCAGGCGCGTGGGTTGCTCAAGAACACCGGCATCAACTTCGAGACCGACGCCATCACCGCATTCCCCAAGCTCGACGATACCGGCCGCGACACCTACGGCGGCGCGCTTGGCATCGAGTACCTGTTCAACCTCGACCAGCAGATCGTTCTTGAAGTGGCGACCGTGCAGGTCATGGGCGGCGATAATGTGACCGGACGGCCGGCGCCGGCCGACCAATACGCCTTCGGCATGCGCTACCAGCTGCCGATTACCGACGCCTGGATTATCCGTGCCGACGCCATGTACGGCATTCGCGATCTCGACGAAGACATTAAGGGCATCCGATTCGAGCTTCGCCGCAAGTTCTAGGGGCAGCCCGCAAAATACCGGTGTATTTTCACCGGTTCGGTAACGTGTGGTATGCCAATTTCAAGTCGCCGCGTATTTCGACAACGTCATGAACGGGTGAACGATTATGGACCGAGAAAATTTTATCGCCATGGGCGCCGCCATCCTGATCGCGGCATGTTTCGGACCGTCGGCCGCTGGCGTGGCCGGCGAGTTGGTCACGACCGAGGAGTTGATCAAGCAACTGACGCCCAAGGGCGGGCGCGGCCTGGCCTCGGTCGCCATCGTCGGGCCGGCGCTCGACCTGACAATCCAGTTCGAATTCAATTCCGCCAAACTGACGCCCGCAGCGGTTCAGCAACTCGACAATATGGGCGCGGCTTTGAGTTCGCAACAGTTGAACAGCTTCAATTTCATGCTGGTCGGCCATACGGACAGCGTCGGCAGCCGGAGCTACAACCAATCCCTGCCCGAGAAGCGCGCGGCCAGCGTGCGCGCCTATCTGGTCGACAAATACGGCCTCGGCGACGCCCGGCTGCACAGCCTGGGCATGGGCGAAGACAAGCCGCTTTATCAGGACGACCCCGAAAATGGCGAGAACCGCCGGGTCGAAACGCGCAATATCGGTGATTCAGAGGCCAAACTGCTGCGCGGCGGGGCCGGCAGCGCACTGATTGTGAACACCAACACCGTCACGTCCGAGACCGCGCACTTTTGCCTGACAAAGGGTTCACGGCCCGAGTTCGCCGTGCTCCGGGCGCCGGCGGTGGACGAGCCCAAAATTGTGCGCCGCCGGACCACGCCGACCCAGGTCATGGACGCGGTCTGGACCGCGGGTTCCAATACCTTCGCCTGGCCGAGCAATTGGCCCTTGCCGCAAGAAGGACGCTATATCTGGGCGTTCGGCAGCAGCGGCACGTCGGCGACGGAAATTCTATGTGTCGAGGGCAACCCGACGATGCCCCGCGACCAGACTGCCGCCTACCATGAACTGGGCTACGAGGCCCAGGTGGTGGTGGCGTTCAACGAGATCCTTGCCGAAGGCCAGTAACAGGAACACCACCATGGATATTCTGATCAACGTCATCGCCATCGCCTTCATGCTTTCCTTGACCGGTTATGCCGTGGTGCTTGGCGTCGGCAATTGGAAGATCACCGCCGTCAATGCCCGGACTGCCGATCTCGAACGGGAACTGTTGCGTAAGCGGATTGATCAGATCACCGATCAGCAGCGCATGAACCGCGAAAAGACCGACGCATCGTGGAACGGGTTTCGCAAATTCGAGATCATGCGCAAGAATCCCGAGGGCGGCGGCATTTGCTCGTTCTACCTGACACCCCACGACAAGAAGCCCCTGCCGCCGTTCGACCCGGGCCAGTACCTCACCTTCCAGCTCCCCATCCCGGGCCAGCGCAAGCCGATAATCCGTTGCTATTCCCTGTCGGACAGCCCGCACCACCCGAACTACTATCGGGTCTCGATCAAGGCCGTACCGCCACCGCGCGACCAGCCGGAGGCGCCGCCGGGCCTGTCGTCGAACTTCTTCCATGACAGCCTCAACGAAAACGATATCCTCGACGTCAAGGCGCCCGGCGGTCATTTTTTCCTGGATACCGCCAAGCACACGCCGGTGGTGCTGATTGGTGGCGGCATCGGGCTGACCCCGGTGCTCAGCATGCTCAATACGATCTGCGAGTCCGGCTCGACCCGCGAGGTGTGGTTCTTCTACGGCGTGCGCAATTCAGCGGAACACGTCATGAAGGATCATCTCGAACAGATCGCCGCCGAGCACGAGAACGACCACCTCATGGTGTGCTACTCGAACCCCGGCGACGACGATGTGGCGGGACGCGACTACCAGCACGGCGAGCGGGTCAGTGTCAATTTGTTCCAACGGGTGCTGCCGTCGAGCAACTACGACTTCTATATGTGCGGTCCGCCGCCGATGATGAACACCGTGGTCCCCGAGTTGGCGGACTGGGGCGTGCCCGAGAAGAATATCCATTTCGAGGCCTTCGGTCCGGCCACGGTCAAGAAGGCGACGCCGGAGAAGAACGCCGAGGAAAAGGCTGCCGACGCTGCCGCCGCCGAAAGCATCGAGGTGGTGTTCGCCAAGTCAGGCAAGACGGTTCAGTGGGACTCGGAAGCGGACTCGATCCTCGACTTCGCCGCGGAGAACGACATCGCCATCGACTTCGGCTGCCGCGCCGGCAACTGTGGCACCTGCATCACCGCGGTGCGCGCCGGCGATGTGAAATACGTGGTCGAACCCGGCGCTGCCCCCGAGGCCGGCTCCTGCCTGACCTGCATCACGGTGCCGCGGTCGAGCATCACGCTCGACGCTTAATCAAAAGCGCGTTCAGTCGCCACGCGAGCTCCCGCCGAACAGTCGGCGACCCGCGGTCGCGGGCTGAAAGCAAGTAGGGCGCAGCGAAACCGGCGGTCATCGCTCGACCGCCGGCAAGCGCGTCGCCCCGTATGCAGCGGGAGCCCCAATCCGATCAGACAAGAACCGGGCGATGTGAACGCCCATCGGGCATTCTTAATGACCGATGGTATAGAGCCCGCCTATTCGGCGGCCACACCGCCGGTGATGTCGCCGAAGAAGCGGAAGAACTCGCTGTCGGGGGACAGCACCATGGTGGTGTCGCCCTGGCCGAGGGCCTCCCGATAGGCTTCCATGGAGCGGTAGAAGGCGAAGAACTCGACATCCTCGCCGAAGGCCTCGGCGAAGATTCGCACCGCCTCACCGTCGCCCTGGCCGCGGGTAATCTGCGCCTGCTTGCGCGCCTCGGCGATAATCACCACTTTGTCGCGGTCGGCGACGGCGGTAATCTTCTGGGCTTCCTCGGCGCCCTGGGCGCGGAGTTCCTTAGCCTCACGCTGCCGTTCGGTCTGCATGCGCAGATAGACCGCCTCGCTGTTGGCCTCGGGCAGGTCGGCGCGCTTGATCCGCACGTCGATAATGTCGATGCCGAAGTCCTTGGCCTCGGCGTTGACGATATCGCGGATCTTGGTCATCAGCGACGCCCGCTCGCCGGAGATGATGTGCTCCAGCGGCACGCCGCCCAGCGCCTGACGAATACTGGCGTTGATGATGGCCGAGAGACGGGTGCGGACCACCGCTTCATTATTCACCGTTTGGAAAAACAGCAATGGGTCGATAATGCGATAGCGCGTGAAGGCGTCAACCACCAGACGCTTCTGGTCGGAGGCGATGATTTCCTCCTTGGGGGCGTCGAATTCAAGCACCCGGCGATCAAAATAGGCGACGTTCTGGATGAACGGCAGCTTCACATGGAGGCCGGGATCGGTGACCACCCGGCGCGGTTCGCCGAACTGCAGAACCAGCGCTTGATTGGTCTGATGGACGGTGAATAGCGCACTCGACGCGATAACGACGATGACCACGAGAAGCGCCCCAAGGCCAATGAGAACACCCCGGTTCATTGTGTGCCTCCCGTGCTCTTCGTCAGTTCGGACAACGGCAGATAGGGCAGAACCCCTTGAGTGCCGCCGCCCTGACCGTCGATGATGATCTTGTTCATTCCTCGTAGGATCGATTCCATGGTCTCGAGATATATCCTCTGGACCGTGACATCCCGAGCCACGCTGTAAGAGGCATAGACCGCCAGGAAGCGATCGGCGTCGCCCTGGGCGCGGGCCACCACTTCGGCCTTGTAGGCATTGGCCTCCTGGACAATCTGCGCCGCTTCACCGCGCGCCCTGGGGATTACCGAATTGGCGTAGGCATCGGCCTCGTTCATGGATCTCTCGCGGTCGGCGCGGGCGCGCTGGACATCACGGAAAGAATCGATCACCGCTTCCGGCGGATCGACTTTTTGAAGCTGGACCTGGGTGACATGAATGCCGGAGCCATAGGTGTCGAGGGTCACCTGCATCAACGCCTGGGTCCGGGTTTCGACCTCGCGGCGGCCCTCGGCACGGGCATGCTCCGCTGCGGTCTTGCCGATAATCTCGCGCATGGCGCTCTCGGCGACATCGCCCACGGTTTGGGCCGGCGACCGGATGTTGAACAGGTATTTGCCGGCGTCATTGATGATCCACAGCACCACGAAGTTGACATCGATGATGTTCTCATCGCCGGTCAGCATCAGCGACTCATTGGGCACCTGACGCTGGACTGTGCTGCCGGAGCTTCCGGAACTCGACCGATAGCCGACCTCGACGCGATTAACCCGCGTCACCTTGGGCGTATAGACTTGGCCCATGGGCGCCGGCAGGTTGTAGTTGAGACCCGGCTGGGTCGTCGCGATCCACTCACCGAACACCAGCTCGACACCCTGCTCGTCGGGCTCAACCGTATAGAATCCGCTACCCAGCCAGACCGCCAGAACCAGCACGATGATCAGCAACAGGCCACGGCCACCGCCGACACCGCCGGGCAAAACGCGCTTCATGCGGTCCTGGCCCTTGCGCAGAAGTTCCTCAAGGTCGGGGGGTCGTGGTCCGCCCGGTCCACGGCCCCAGGGGCCCTGGCCGCCGCCACCGCCGCCGCCTTGCCAGCCGCCATCTCCGCCGCCGCCCTGATTACTCCATGGCATTTGCGCCTTGCCTTTCTGTGTGGTGGCCACCCGCCTGGGCTTGGCCCCGGTTTGACCCCGCCTTATATAGGGTAGCAAACCAATTCCTGCAACGCGCGGCCTCTAATAATTTCCGCCGAACATGTCATTGTTGTTCGACGCCGGAGCCGCTATGTAGGCATTCGAATTTATCAGGGAGGGTCCGGCGGCATGGCGCGGGTCACTAAAGAGCAGGTACTGAAAACGTTAGCCAAGGTCGTCGACAGCGACAGCGGCAAGTCAGTGGTCGAAGCCGGCATGATTTCCGGGGTCATCATCAAGGACGGCAATGTCGGGTTCGCCGTCGAGGTCGACCCCAAGGACGGCGAGCGTAAGGAGCCCCTACGCCAGGCCTGCGAGGCGGCCGTCGACGCCATATCCGGCGTGCTTTCGGTCACCGCCGTGCTGACCGCCCACCAGGAAGCGCCGGTCGCGCCGACCCTCGGCCCGGCGCCCGGCCAACAAGCCCCTGACGAGCGCCCCCTGATTCCCGGCATCAGCGCCATCGTCGCCGTCGCCTCGGGCAAGGGTGGCGTCGGCAAATCGACCACCACGGTCAACCTCGCTCTCGCCCTGGCCGCCGCCGGGCACCGCGTCGGCGTACTCGACTCCGACATTTACGGACCGTCCATGCCGCGCATGATGGGCATAAGCGGACGCCCCGCCTCGGTCGATGGCAAGACCCTGTCACCGCTGGAGAACTATGGCGTCAAGGTGATGTCCATGGGCTTCCTGGTCGAGGAGGATACGCCGATGATATGGCGCGGCCCCATGGTCATGAGCGCCATCGAACAGATGCTGCGCGATGTCGACTGGGGCGAGCTCGACGTGCTGGTCATCGACCTGCCGCCGGGTACCGGCGACGCCCAGTTGACGCTCTCCCAGCAGGTGCCGCTGACCGGCGCGGTCATCGTCTCGACCCCCCAGGACATCGCCCTCCTGGACGCCCGCAAGGGGCTCAACATGTTCCGCAAGGTCGACGTGCCGGTGTGGGGCATTGTCGAGAACATGAGCTACTACATCTGTCCCGAATGCGGCCACCGGGCGGAGATATTCAGCCACGGTGGAGCCCGCGACGAGGCTGAAAAACTCGGCGTCGACTTCCTCGGCGAAATTCCGCTCGACATTAAAATCCGCCAGACCTCGGACAGCGGCCAGCCCATCGTGGTGTCGAAGCCCGACAGTCCCCAATCCCAGGCTTACCGGGCCATCGCCGAAGCGGTTTCCGCTAAAATCGACGCCGCCATGGCCGGTGGCGGCCGCGCCGCGCCCAAAATCGTTATCCAGTAAAGCGTCCAAATCGGCGGACCGATGCACCGGCCGCCTTTCAATACGTCGGACAAATCCCTATATTGGCTGTGTCGGCTTGCCGACTATGGCGATAAACGCCGCTTGGAATAAGCGTTGCGGACCCGGGGGCAGTACCCGGCGCCTCCACCAATTTTCGCCACGGTTTAGCGCCAGTGGCGCCTAGGGGGGCGAACCAGGATCGACGCGCGTAGTAAAGAGGTTGGCTTTCGCTCGGCATGATACCACCGTTATCGGGTCAAAAACCAAAATTGCCAATGACAACGATCAGTTGGCACTCGCTGCTTAGTCTTACTAGGTAAGCGCGGTTCGGGGGGCACCGGGCAACAGAAGCCCCCCACTCAATCAGCCGCGCCATGCGGTTCAGGGAGAGGCCATGAGCACCGACTTGATGCCATGAGTACTGATTTGATGAATTACGAGGCCATGGTCTCGAACGCCCTTCGCGGGGTCATGATCGAGGCCCTGGAAATCGCCGCCAAGGGCCTGCCCGGCGACCACCACTTCTTCATCGAGCTCGACACCCGCTATACCGGCGTTCACCTGCCGGCGCACCTGTCCGCCCAGTATCCCGAGACCATGACCATCGTGCTGCAGCACCAGTACTGGGACCTGACGGTGTCGCGCGATGAGTTTTCCGTAGGACTGGCCTTCGGCGGTATTCGCAATTCCCTTACCGTGCCGTTCGGCGCGGTGATCAGTTTCGCTGATCCCAGCGTCAATTTCGCCCTGCAGTTCGAAGCTGACAAGTCGGCGGAGCCGGCGACGGTCCCGGTGGCTGTCGAGGCGGCGCCCGATGACGGTGATGCCGCCGGTGAAGCGCACCACGACGAAGCCGCCGAGAAAGTTGTCACCCTCGACGCCTTCCGCAAGAAATAGCGCGCCCCCTGGCAATCAACCCTGGCCATGGAACCGCCGGCTGGATTTACCGATTTCGTCCTCGAACTGCTCGAGCCCATGGGCGGCGTTAGCGCCCGGCGCATGTTCGGTGGCGCCGGCTTGTTCAGCGGCGGCGTCATGTTCGGCCTGATCGGCGGCGACACCCTCTACCTCAAAGTCGACGACCGCAACCGTGGCACCTATGAGGACGCCGGCACCGGTCCCTTCCTCTACCAGCGCCAGGGCCGCGACATTGCCTTGTCCTATTACGAGGCGCCGCCCGAGTTGTTCGACAACCCCGACGATCTCAGCGAATGGGCGCGCCACGCGCTGGCGGCGGCCCTGAGATCGAAGAACAAGAAGAGCGCCCGGCAATGACCCGCCACTCGGTTGTCCTCCACGGCCACAGAACCAGCGTCTCCGTGGAAGCCCCGTTCTGGGACGCGCTCAAAAGCATCGCCGAGGCCCGCGGCGTGTCGCTTAACCGGCTGATCGCCGACATCGACCGCGACCGCCAGGGCAATCTGTCGAGCGCCATCCGGGTTTACGTGCTGGCGTGGAGCCAGAAGCAGGTCAATTGTCCTGAATGATGTCTTGAAGCAGATTCTCGAATAGGTTCTCTGGGCTTGCCTCGGGCGGCGGAATCGGGTCGCCCTCGGCGGGAGCGGTTTCTTGCGGGGCTTGGCCACTGCCCGCAAGGGCCTCAAGAAGACCGCCGACGACACCTGATTGGCCGGTTACGGCGGGCGCCAGCTTTCGCGCCACGGTGCTGAACACCTTTTCGGTGATGTGGGCCTTGAGCGCCTTGTCACGAATTTCTCGCTGAGGGTTGTCGATTGGCCCCATGAGCAGCAGGCCGATCGGCGGCGCATTGGGGTGGCCGGTGAGGCGGAATTCACTGTTCATGGACAACTGCCAGCGCGGCAGGTCGACGGTCGTCACGGCGCTGCCCTCGCCACCATCGAGCACCGCGCGGAAATCGGTCGACCGGATCACGCCGTTACTGGCGCTGAACGTGCCGTCGAGGTTGTGGATCGGCGTCACCCCGCCGCTCAGGGCGTCGCCGATCAACCCCACCAGGGCAATTTCATTGTCGATATTGGCCAATTGGGTATTGAGCCGGCCCAGATTAATACCCTTGATCAGGCCCTGGCGCACCGCCACCGAGCCCTCGCCGCCAAGCGCCGAAACCAGTTCCTGCTCGCTCCGGCCCTGGGCCTGGAACCGGGCGGTCAGGTCGAGCTTGCCCGACGAGAAATCAATCTCGGCGGCGTCGATCAGCACGGCCTCTAGATCGGCACCCTGGAGGGTCAGGGCCAGTGCCGCGGTCGGCGGCGATGTGTCGGTAAACCGCGCCCTCAGCTTGGCCGGGGCGCCGTAGAGCCGGCCCGAAAGCTCCTCGATGTCGAGGACGCCGCCGGCCAGGGTCAGG
>JAYZAP010000092.1:0-11387 GCA_036339655.1 Pseudomonadota bacterium
GCCGGCGCCGTCGACCCCGTCGAAGGTGGTGGCGGTGCCGACGTCGATGATAATCAGAGCGCCTGGGTAGCGGCTGTGGGCGGCCCCCGCGTTGCCCACCCGGGCGGCGCCGACCTCGGGGGGAGTGTCGACCGCCAGCTCGGCGCCGACATCGGCATTCTCACCAATGATCAGCGGCTCAGAGCCGTAGTACTGCTGGCACAATGTGCGCAGGTTGAACACGGTCTCGGGCACCACGCTGGAAATGATGGTCTCGCCGATGGCTTGGTGGTCGATGCCGGCGAGGCCGAGAAGCTGGAGCAGCCACACCGCGTATTCGTCGGCGGTGCGGTCGGCGCGGGTTTCGGCGCGCCATTGGCCGAGCTGCGTCTCGCCGTCATAGACCGCGAACACGGTGTTGGTGTTGCCGACGTCGATGGCGAGCAACAGCGTGGTCATGACGCCGCGCCCATGAAGACATCGCCGGCGGTGACCACCCGGCGGCCGCTGTCGGCCATTTCGACGACCAAGGCGCCTGTCTGGTCGATATCGACGAAGCGGCCCGAGAAGGTCTCGTTTACAAGATTCACGGTAACCTCGCCGTCCATGCCCTCGGCGCGGTAGAGCCAGGCCTCGCGGAGCGGCGTAAAGCCGTCGTCGAGCCACTGATTGACCCGGGTCAGGAAATGCCGACTGAAGGTTTCGAGCACCTGGACCGGCGTCACCGGTCCGGCTTCCTCACCGTGAAGCGACGTCGCCTCCGGGCTCAGATCCGGAGGGGAACTGGCCACGTTGACGCCCATGCCGAGCACCAACCAATCGAGAACCCCGCCCGAGGTGGTGGCGGACTCGAGCAGCAGGCCGGCGACCTTGCGGCCATTGAGATAGACGTCGTTGGGCCATTTGCAGGTGACCTCGGACAACGGCGGCAACAGGGTGCCGAGGGCGTCGGCCAGGGCCAGGGAGGCGACAAAGGAAAGCTGCAGCGCCTCGGCCGCTGGGCAGTCGGGACGCAGAACCAGGGACATGTAGAGATTGCCGGCAGGTGACTGCCACTGGTTGCCCCGACGGCCCCGGCCCTTGGTCTGGGAGTCGGCCCAGATCAGGGTGCCCTCCTCGGCCCCGGCCTCGGCCCGGCGCTTGGCCTCGTTGTTGGTGCTGTCGACCGCGTCGAGCACCACGAGCTCATAGGCCGGTGGCAGATCGGCTGTGCGGGTCACGGAAGCAACGCGACCGCGGCGGCCTGAGCACTACGCAACAGCGGCGCGGGATAGAGAAGGAACAACAGCACGAAAGCGGCTGAGACGGTGACGACGATAGAAATTTCGCTGCCCACCGGGGCGTCGAATGGATCGGCCGGCTCGTCGAAACACATCACCTTGACGATGCGCAGGTAATAATAGGCCCCGACCACGCTGGTCAGAACGCCGATCACTGCAAGCCCGTACATGCCGGCTTCGATGACCGCCAGGAAGATGTAGAACTTGCCGAAGAAACCGGCGAGCGGCGGTATTCCGGCCATGGAGAACATGAAGATGCCCATGGCCAGCGCCATCTTGGGATTGGTCCGCGACAGGCCGGCCAGATCGGGAATGGTCTCGATCATGCGGTTCTGGCGGCGCATGGCGAGAATGCAACCGAACGCGCCGACGTTCATGGCGAGATAGATCGCCATATACACCAGGATGCCAGTGATTCCAGCCTCGCTGCCGGCGGCTAGCCCGAGCAGGGCATAGCCCACATGGCCGATGGAACTGTAGGCCATGAGCCGCTTGATATTGTCCTGGACCAGGGCGGCGAAGGCGCCGAGCAGCATGGAGCCGACCGAAACGAAAATCAGAATCTGCTGCCACTGGGCCACCAGGTCGCCGAACGGCTGCATCATCACCCGGATCAGCAGGGCCATGGCGGCGATTTTCGGGGCCACGGCGAAGAACGCGGTGACCGGCGTCGGCGCGCCCTCGTAAACGTCGGGGGTCCACATGTGGAACGGCACCGCCGAGACCTTGAAGGCCAGGCCGGCGGCGATGAACACCAACCCGATGACCACTCCGACGGAGACCTCGCCATGGCCGACGGCGAACAAATCGGCGAGAGCCTCGAACCGGGTGGTGCCGGTGAAACCGTAGACCAGGGAGCAGCCGTAGAGCAGCATGCCCGAGGCCAGGGCACCGAGAACGAAGTACTTAAGACCGGCTTCGGTGGAGCGCAGGGAATCGCGCTGGAAGGCGGCGATCACGTAGAGCGCCAGGCTTTGCAGCTCAAGCCCCATATAGAGCGAAATCAGGTCGTTGGCCGACACCATCATAAGCATGCCCAGAGTGGCGAACAGCACCAGCACCGGGTATTCGAAACGCTCCATGTTCT
This sequence comes from Pseudomonadota bacterium, assembly GCA_036339655.1. GTDB lineage: Bacteria > Pseudomonadota > Alphaproteobacteria > JAAXGF01 > JAAXGF01 > JAYZAP01. Next base: position 2,347 of record JAYZAP010000092.1, read on the forward strand.
CGCGGCGGATAAAGCCGAGAGAGAGAACCAGGGTAAGGCCGGCGCCGAGCAGCACCAACGTCTTCATGAACACGGCGAAGTCATCGACGATGAACAGCCCGCCCATGGCGATGCCAGGCCGCGCCATATCGCCGGCAATGGCCATGAACGCGACGATGAAGGCGCCAACAGTCAGCCCGGCGACCAGGCGGGTCGAGCGCTTGCCCCGGAACACACCGAGCATCAACAGCGCCATACCGGCGACGGCAAGCCAGATTTCCGCGAACAAGGGGGCGAAGGTTGACATCACGGGCTTGCGTTCCCCCTACTCGGCGACCAGCGCCATGGCCTGGACGCCGTCGATCGTCCCACCGCTTTGGGCGACGAGGTTTTCCACCGACACCCGGATGACGTCGAAGAACGGTTCGGGATAGATGCCCAACACCATGACCAGCACGATCATCGGCGCGAAGATGGCGATTTCACGGGGTCCGATATCGAGGATGTCCTTGAGCTCATCCTTGGTCAGGTCGCCGAACACCACCCGGCGATAGAGCCACAGCATGTAGGCCGGGCCGAGAATTATGCCGATGGTCGCCAGGGCCGCGACCCAGGTGTTGGCCTGATAGGCGCCGACCAGGGTGAGGAACTCGCCGATGAAGCCCGAGGTTCCCGGCAGCCCCACCGACGCCAGGGTGAACAGCAGGAAGGTGAAGGCATAGAGTGGCATACGGTGGACCAGTCCGCCGTAGCTTTGGATCAATCGCGAGTGCATGCGGTCGTAGACCACGCCGACGCAGAGGAACAAGGCGGCCGACACCACCCCATGGCTCAGCATGACCATGATGGCGCCCTCGATGCCCTGGGTATTGAACGTGAAAATGCCAATCGTGACGAAGCCCATATGGGCCACCGAGGAATAGGCGATCAGCTTCTTCATGTCCTCCTGGGCGAGGGCCACCAGGGAGGTATAGATCACCGCCACCACGCTGAGGCTGAAGATCATCGGCGTGAAAAATTCGCTGGCCTCGGGCAGCATGGGCAGGGAGAACCGCAGGAAGCCGTAGCCGCCGAACTTCAGCAGCACCCCGGCCAGCACCATGGAGCCGGCGGTCGGCGCCTCCACGTGGGCGTCGGGCAACCAGGTATGGACCGGCCACATAGGCACCTTGACTGCAAAGGACGCGAACAGCGCCAGGAACAGCCAGCGTTGGGCGTCGAACGAGAACGAGGTGACCATCAGGGTCGGAATGTCGGTGGTGCTGGCCTCGAGATACATGGCCATGATGGCGAGCAGGAACAGCACCGAGCCGAGCAGGGTATAGAGGAAAAACTTGAAGGTGGCGTAGACCCGACGCGGCCCGCCCCAGACCCCGATAATCAGGAACATGGGGATCAGGGTGCCCTCGAAGAACAGGTAGAACAGCACCATGTCGAGGGCGCAGAACACACCGACCATCATGGCCTCGAGCACCAGGAAGGCGATCATGTACTCGCGCACGCGATGCTCGATGGCGCGCCAGCTCGCCATGATACAAAGCGGCGTCAGGAAGGTGGTCAACAGAATGAAAAACACCGAAATACCGTCGACGCCCAGGTGATAACTGATGGCGAAGGAATCGACCCAAACCCGGCGCTCGGCGAACTGGAACGCCGCCGTGGTGGTGTCAAACAGCCCCCACAGGAACAGCGACAGCACGAAGGTGATGACCGAGGTCCACAGCGCCACGTTGCGCGCGTTGCGCGCCTCGACTTCCTCGTCCTTGGGCATCAGCATGATGAACAGCGCACCGATCAGCGGCAGCGCGATGGTCAGGGAGAGGAAGGGGAATGTATCCATCAGTCCACCCTCACCCGACGCCCATGACCAGATACCAAGTCACCAGAAGGGCGACGCCGATAAGCATGGCGAAGGCGTAGTGGTAGAGATAGCCGCTTTGCAGGCGAACGGTGCGTTTGGCGATGTCGATGGCGGCCGCCGCGAAGCCGTCGGGACCGACCCCGTCGATCACGGCGCCGTCGCCGGCCTTCCACAGGCCGTGGCCGATGTAGTTGGCCGGGCGCACGAACACAGCGTCGTAGAGTTCGTCGAAATACCACTTGTTGAGCAGGAACAGATAGACCGGCCGCAACGCGGTAGCGATCTTGTCGGAGAGTCCGGGCACGCTGATGTAAAGCACATAGGCCGCGATGATGCCCGCCGCAGCCACCACCACGGGCAACCCCTTGACCCACAGCGGCACGTGATGGGCGGCTTCCAGAGCGTCGTGGCTCGACAGCACCAGGATACTGCCGCGCCAGAAGGCGCCATCGGCGTCGACCATGCCGATCTTGTAGCCGAAATAGCCGGCGAAGATGGCGCCAACCGCCAACAGCATGAGCGGAATGGTCATCACCTTGGGTGATTCGTGGACATGGGCCATGACCTCGGGGCTGGCCCTCGGGGCGCCGTGGAAGGTCATGAACAACAGCCGCCAGGAATAGAACGCGGTCAGCACCGCCGCCAGAACGCCCAGCCAGAATGCATACTGACCGACCATGGAATGGGCGCCCCAAGCGGATTCCAGAATGATGTCCTTGGAAAAATAGCCGGCGAAGAACGGCACCCCGGCGAGCGCCAGACTGCCAATCCACATGACCGCGTAGGTCACCGGTATCTTGCGCCACAGTCCGCCCATCTTACGCATGTCCTGCTCGTCGGACATGGCGTGGATCACCGAGCCGGCGGCCAGGAACAGCAGCGCCTTGAAGAACGCGTGGGTCATCAAGTGGAAGATTCCGGCGGCATAGGCCGAGACCCCGCAAGCGAAGAACATGTAGCCCAACTGGCTGCAGGTCGAATAGGCGATGACCCGCTTGATGTCGGTCTGACACAGCGCCACGGTCGAGGCGAAAATTGCGGTTGTCGCGCCAATCACCGTGACCACGCCCAGGGCCACCGGCGAATACTCGAACAGCGGCGACAGCCGCGCCACCATGAAGACGCCGGCGGTCACCATGGTGGCGGCGTGGATCAATGCTGAGACCGGCGTCGGACCCTCCATGGCGTCGGGCAGCCAGGTATGGAGCAGGAACTGAGCCGACTTTCCCATGGCGCCGACGAACAGCAGCAGGCAGATCACCGTCAGGGTATCGAATTGGACGTCGAGGAACTCAATGGATGTGTCGACGTAGTCCGGCGCCGCGGCGAACACCGTAGCGAACTCGACGGCGTTGAACACGAAGAAGATCGCCATGATGCCGAGAGCAAACCCCAGGTCGCCGACCCGGTTGACCAGGAACGCCTTGATCGCTGCGGCGCAGGCCACCGGCCGTGTGTACCAGAAGCCGATCAGCAAGTAGGAGCACAGCCCGACCCCTTCCCAGCCGAAGAACATCTGGACGAAGTTATCGGCGCTGACCAGCATCAACATGGCGAAGGTGAAAAGGCTGAGATAGGCGAAGAACCGCGGCACATGGGGGTCGTGGGCCATATAGCCGATGGAGTAGACATGGATCAGGAACGACGTGGTGGTGACCACGAACACCATCACAGCGGTCAGCACGTCGAACCGCAAGGCCCAGGAAATCTCGAAGGCGCCGGAATCGATCCAAGTCGCCAGCTCAATCGTGCGCGACTGGCCGTTGAACACCACCTCGTAGAACGCGTACCAGCCAGCGACCATGGCCAGGCCGAGCATGACACAGGCGATCACCGCCGATGTCCGGGCGCCCAGGGCGCGGCCGAAGAAGCCGGCCAGGGCGGCGCCGAGCAAGGGCAGGAATATGGACGCCGTGTAGATCACGCCTCTAGCCCTTCATCAGGTTGACGTCGTCGACCGCGATGCTTCCCCGGTTGCGGAAGTAGACAACCAGGATGGCCAAGCCGATGGCCGCCTCGGCGGCGGCCACGGTAAGCACGAACATGGCGAAGATCTGGCCGACCAGGTCGCCCAGAGTGGTGGAGAACGCCACCAGATTGATATTGACCGCCAGCAACATGAGCTCGATGGACATGAGAATGACGATGATGTTCTTGCGATTGAGGAATATGCCGAAGATGCCGAGGGTGAACAGAATCGCCGCCACGGTCAGGTAATGGGACAGGCCGATGTCCATCATATGCCTTCCCCCGGATTGACCTTCTGCAGCACCACGGTCTCCTCGGCCCGGCGCGCCAGTTGGTCGGGGACACGCTGCTTGCGCACGTTCTCGCGCACCCGGTGAGTCAGCACGATGGCGCCGATCATGGCGACCAGCAGGACCAGCCCGGCGGCCTGGAACAAATAGGCATAGTCGGTGTAGAGCACGGCGCCGATGGCCTCGGTGTTGCTGACCGTGGCAGGCGTCGGCGTCGAGGCCACCGCAACCAGGCCGGGCTCCAGGCTCCAGCCGCCGATGACCATGACCAGTTCGGCCAACAGAACCAGGCCAATCACGCCGCCGACGGGCAGGTATTCGAGAAAGCCCTCGCGCACCCGAGCGACGTTGATGTCGAGCATCATGACCACGAAGAGGAACAGCACCGCTACCGCGCCGACGTAGACCACAACCAGAATCATGGCCAGGAACTCGGCCCCCATGAGCACGAACAGCCCGGCCGAATTGAAGAAAGTGAGAATCAGGAACAGCACCGAATGAACCGGGTTGCGCGCCAAAATCACCATCACCGCCGAGGCCAAGGCGACACCGGCGAACATGTAAAAAACGAGGCCAACGAGAGTCATCTGGTCCTCACCGGTAGGGCGCGTCGGCTTCGAGGTTGGCGGCGATTTCGGCTTCCCAGCGGTCGCCGTTGGCCAACAGTCGGGCCTTGTCGTAGAGCAACTCCTCGTGGGTCTCGGTGGCGAACTCAAAATTCGGCCCCTCGACGATGGCGTCCACCGGGCAGGCTTCCTCGCAATAGCCGCAGTAAATGCACTTGGTCATGTCGATGTCGTAGCGGGTGGTGCGGCGGCTGCCGTCGGCGCGGGGCTCGGCTTCAATAGTGATGGCCTGGGCCGGGCACACCGCCTCGCACAGCTTGCAGGCGATGCAACGTTCCTCGCCGTTGGGGTAACGTCTCAGCGCGTGCTCACCCCGGAAACGCGGGCTCAGCGGGCCTTTTTCGTGGGGATAGTTGAGCGTCGCCTTGCGCCGGAAGAAGTAGCGCAGCGTCATGGCCATGCCCGACACCAGTTCGGTCAGCAGCAGGGCGCGGGCAGTACGTTTGATGAACGACATGGTCACATCCCCCTTGGCTGGGTCAGCCGACTTATTGAGGGACCCAATCGAGCGCCACCAGGGCGCCGGAATAGGCCACGACAGCGAACAGCGACAATGGCAAGAACACCTTCCAGCCCAGGCGCATGAGCTGGTCGTAGCGATAGCGCGGGAAGGTCGCCCGCACCCACAGGAAGAGGAACAGCACCCCGGCGATCTTGCCGGCGAACCACAGCGGTCCGGGTATCCAGTTGAACGGCGCCACGTCGAACAGCGGCAGCCAGCCGCCGAGAAACAGCACCGTCGTCATGCCGGCCATGAGAATCATGTTGGCGTATTCGCCGAGGAAAAACAGGGCAAAGGTCATGGCCGAATATTCGACGTTGTAGCCGGCCACTAGCTCGGCTTCGGCCTCGGGCATGTCGAACGGCGCCCGGTTGGTCTCGGCCAGGGTCGAGATGAAGAAGATGACGGCCATGGGGAACAGCGGAATGACGAACCACACGGTCTTCTGGGCCATGACGATGTCGGTCAGGTTCAGGGAGCCGACACAGACCAACACGGTGATGATGACGAAGCCCATGGAGACCTCGTAGGACACCATTTGCGCCGCCGAACGCAGAGCGCCGAGAAAGGCGTAGCGCGAGTTGCTCGCCCAGCCGGCCATGATGATGCCGTAAACCCCAAGCGACGATATCGCGAACAAGTACAAAATACCGACATTGATGTCGGCCAGGACCAGGCCGTGGCCGAACGGAATCACCGCCCAGGCCACCAAGGCCAGGACGAAGGTCAGCATGGGCGCCATGAGAAATAAAATCTTGTTGGCGCCCGAGGGAATGATGGTTTCCTTGAACAGCAACTTGACCGCGTCGGCGATGGGCTGAAGCAGGCCGAACGGGCCGACCACGTTGGGTCCCTTGCGGATCTGCATGGCCCCGATGACCTTGCGCTCGGCATAGGTCAGATAGGCGACGCTTAACATAACAGGCACGAGAATGGCGATGATGCCGAAGACAATCCACAGCACCGGCCAGATATAGTTGTTCCAGTATTCAGCCATCGGTGCCCGTGGCCTCGTCCCGGGCCGGCCCGAAGGCGGCGGCGCATTCAGCCATGGTGGCCGAAGCCCGGCTGATCGGATCGGTCATGTAGAAATTCATCACCGCGTCCTCGAACGGTTGGCCATCCATGGCCCCTTCGGCACCGAACCCGCCCCAGTCCGCCGCCACGACCTCGTCGAGGGCGCCCAGGGCCGGCGCCGTCTTGACCATGCGGATGCGCAGGTCGCGCAAACTGTCGAACGGCAGCACCTTGCCCAACACCCCCGACAGGGCGCGCAGTATTTTCCAGTCCTCGCGGGCCTCGCCCGGCGGGAAGGTAACCAGCCGGGTCTGTTGCGCCCGGCCCTCGGTGTTGGCGAAGGTGGCGTTCTTCTCCGTATAGGCGGCGCCGGGCAGAATGACATCGGCGCGGGCGGCGCCAGCATCACCGTGATGGCCCTGATAGATGACGAAGGCGTCGCCCAGGGCGGTCATGTCGATTTCATCGGCGCCCAGCAGATAGAGCGCCTTGATGTCACCGGCTGAAGCGCCGGCAACCATGGCGGCCACGTCACGGCCCCCATCCTCGGGCACCAGACCGAGGTCGAGCCCGGCGACCCGGGCAGCAGCTCCATGAAGCACATTGAAACCGTTCCAGCCGTCGCCAACCATGCCGCAGTCCTCGGCAATCTTGCGTGCGGTGGCCAGCACGGCGGCCCCGTCGGGCCGGCTCAGGGCGCCCATGCCGACGATAATCATGGACCGCTTAGCATTCATGAGAACTTCGGCGAAAGAATGGCTTCCGGTGGCAATCTCGCTCAATGTCTCAGGTCCAGCGCCGAGCCGCTGGGCAGGATAGGTCAGCGCCGCCTCGGCCCCGACCAACCCCACGGTGAAGCCGCCGGCGAGATAGCGCTTGCGCAGGCGGGCGTTGATAATCGGCGCTTCGAGATGCGGGTTGACGCCGACCAGCAAACAGGCGTCGGCCGCCTCGATGCCGGCGATAGTGGTGTTGAACAGGTAGCCGGCCCGGCAACCGCTATCGAGGGCGGCACCGTCCTGGCGACAATCCAGATGCGGGGAGCCCAGTGACTCCATCAGTCCCTTGAGCGCGAACATGGCTTCAGCGTCGGCCTGGTCTCCGGCAATGGCACCAATCTGGTCGCCGGAAAGCGGGCCGAGTTTGGCGGCGATGGCGCCGAAGGCGTCATCCCAGGTGGCAGGCTCCAGCCGGCCGTCCCGGCGCACCATGGGGACGTCGAGGCGCTGGCTGCGCAGGCCGTCGCAGGCGAACCGGGTCTTATCGGAAATCCACTCCTCGTTGACCGCGTCATTGAGCCGGGGCAGCACCCGCATGACCGCGTCGCCCCTGGCGTCAACCCGGATACTGCTGCCGACCGCGTCCATCACGTCGATGGTCTCGGTGCTGGTGAGTTCCCACGGCCGGGCATTGAACGCGTAGGGCTTCGAGGTCAGCGCCCCGACCGGGCACAGGTCGACAATATTGCCCGACAGTTCCGAATGCAGGGTGCCTTCGAGATAGGTGTCGATTTCCATGTGCTCGCCGCGGCCGAAGACGCCGAGCTCGGGCATGCCGGCGATATCTTCCATGAAGCGGATGCAGCGCGTGCAGTGAATGCAGCGGGTCATCTCGGTCTTGACCAGAGGCCCAAATTCCTTCTCCTGAACCGCGCGCTTGTGCTCGTCGTAGCGGTTGCTGCCGCGGCCATAGGCCATAGCCTGATCCTGCAGGTCGCACTCGCCGCCCTGGTCGCAGATCGGGCAGTCGAGGGGATGGTTGATGAGCAGGAACTCCATGACCCCCTCGCGGGCCTTCTTGACCGCCGGGGTGTTAGTCATGATGACCATGCCGTCGCCCACCGGCATGGCGCAGGAGGCGATTGGCTTGGGCGCCCGCTCCATCTCGACCAGACACATGCGGCAGTTGCCGGCGATGGCGAGGCGCGAGTGGTAGCAGAAGCGCGGCACTTCGACGCCGGCCAACTCGCAGGCCTGGAGCACGGTGAGGCCGTCCTCGACCTCGATCTCGGCGCCGTCGATGGTCAGCGTGGCCATGGCAACCGCCCCCCTACTCCGCCGCCGCGATCTGGCGCTCGACGATGCGACGCTCGATCTCGGGGCGGAAATGACGGATCAAACCCTGAATCGGCCAGGCGGCGGCGTCGCCCAGGGCGCAAATGGTATGGCCTTCGACCTGCTTCGAGACGTCGTGCAGCAGGTCGATTTCGTCGATGGTCGATTTACCCCAGACCATGCGCTCCATGACCCGCCACATCCAGCCGGTACCCTCGCGGCACGGTGTGCATTGGCCGCAACTTTCATGGGTATAGAACTTGGCCAGCCGGGCAATGGCGGCGACGATGTCGGTCGACTTGTCCATGACGATGACCGCCGCCGTGCCGAGGCCCGACTTGACCTCGACCAACGAGTCGAAATCCATCAGCACCGTATCGCAAATCGACTTGGGCAGCATGGGCACCGACGAGCCGCCGGGAATCACCGCCTGCAGCTTGTCCCAACCGCCGCGAACCCCGCCGGCGTGTTTGTCGATGAGCTCCCGGAGCGGAATTCCCATCTCCTCTTCCACATTGCACGGGGTCTCCACGTGGCCTGAAATACAGAACACCTTGGTGCCGGTATTGCGCGGCCGACCGAGCCCGGCGAACCAATCGGCGCCCCGGCGCAGGATGGTCGGCGCCACGGCGATGGTCTCCACGTTGTTGACCGTGGTCGGGCAACCCCAGACTCCGGCCACGGCCGGGAACGGCGGCTTCATGCGGGGCTGACCCTTGGCCCCTTCGAGGCTTTCGATCAGCG
>JAYZAP010000093.1:0-2940 GCA_036339655.1 Pseudomonadota bacterium
ACCTTCGGCCGCGAGCCGGTGGCCGAGGCCAAATTTTGGCGGCGACTGTTCGGTCATGGCGTTGCTCAGGCGCCGATGGCGGCAAGCTGTTGCTTCAAATCAACCGTCTCCAATGGCAGCGCCACCAATTGCTTCACCCGAGCTTCAATCTGGCCGTAGACAGCGGCGTACTCAGCGTGGGTCTCGGCGTCCGAGCCGCTGAAGGCGGCGGGGTCGCGGAAGGGCCAATGGACGGTCAGCGGAGCGCCGGGCCAGACCGGGCAGACCTCGGCGGCGGCCAAGTCGCATATGGTAATTACGACATCCATGATCGGCGCTTTCGCGCCGCCGAATTCGTCCCAGCCCTTGTTGCGCAAATGGCCGGTGGGACAACCGCGCCGCTCGATCTGTGCCAGGGCATGGGGGTTGACCCGACCGGCCGGATGACTGCCGGCGCTGTGCCCCTTGAAGCGCCCCTTGCCGAGACGGTCGAGAATTGATTCGGCCGTGATGCTGCGGCACGAATTACCCGTGCACAGGAACAGCACATCTATGGGCTTGGGCGGCATGGGCGGACTCTCCAGAGGGCAGTGGCGCGGCGCCGTGGTCTAGTCGGGCCGGTTTGCAATGATCCCAAAACTATCGTTTTATATCAAGTTGCTTGCCCTACTCCCGGATACCACCATGAACACCATGGAGACCGCGACCGCCAAGGCCGCGGGATTGAGTTGCTGGACGGAACCGGTCGAGCCCGAGGTGCTGACCGGCGGTATCACCAACCTCAATTTCGTCGTCGCCCACAACGGCGAGCGCTTCGTGGTGCGTATCGCCGACGACATGCCGGTCCACGGCATCATGCGCTTCAACGAACTGGCCGCCAGCCGCGCCGCCTTCGCCGCCGGAGTTTCGCCGGAAGTGGTCCACGCCGAGCCCGGCGCCCTGGTGCTGCGCTTTATCGACGGCGTCACCTTCGGCGAGAGCGAGGTGCGTCAGGCCCAGTCGGCGGGGCGCATCGTGCCGCTGCTACGCCGGGTCCATGACGACATGCCCAAGCATTTCCAGGGTCCCATGCTGGCCTTGTGGGTGTTTCAGGTGATGCGCGGCTACGCCGTGACCTTGCGCCAAGGCAACAGCCGCATGGTCGGCGAGTTGCCGCGCTACCTCGACATCAATGGCGAGCTTGAGGTGGCTCTGGGCCCGACCACCATGGTATTCGGCCACAACGACCTGTTGCCGACCAACTTCATGGACGACGGCGAGCGCCTGTGGCTCATCGACTGGGACTATGCCGGGCTCAATACGCCGCTGTTCGACCTCGCCAACCTGGCGTCAAACAACCAGTTCAGCGCGGCTGAGGAAGACGCCCTGCTCGAGTCCTATTTCGAAACCCCGGCCCACGACGCGTTGCGCATGAAGCTAAAGGCCATGAAATGCGCCTCGCTGCTGCGCGAATCCATGTGGAGCATGGTCTCGGAAATCCACCTGGACATCGATTTCGACTACGTCGCCTACACCGCCGAGAACCTGGAACGGTTCGAGCACGCCTACGTCGAATTCCAGCAGGCGCGGTAGTGGCTTTCCCGACCCAGGCCCGGGCGGTCATCATTGGCGGCGGCATCGTCGGCTGCTCGACCGCCTATCATCTGGTCCGCGAGGGTTGGGACGATGTGGTCCTGGTGGAGCGCGCCAAGCTGACCTCGGGCTCAACGTTTCATGCCGCCGGCCTGGTCGGCCAACTGCGGAGCTCGGCCAACATCACCCAGCTTCTCAAGTACTCAGTTGAGCTCTACGACCGGCTCGAGGCCGAGACCGGCCTGGCCACTGGCTGGAAACGCAACGGCGGCCTGCGCCTGGCCTGCAACGACGAACGCATGACCGAAATCGAGCGCCAGGCCACCACCGCCCATAGCTTCGGTCTGGAAATGGACCTGTTGACGCCGAAACAGGCCCAGGACCAGTGGCCGCTCATGGATGTCAGCGACGTGGTCGGCGCCGCCTTTCTGCCGACCGACGGCCAGGCCAATCCGTCCGACATCACCCAGGCCCTGGCCAAGGGGGCGCGGCGCGGCGGCGCCCGCATCATCGAGAACTGCCCGGTCACCGCCATCCAGGTCGAGCGCGGCCGGGTCATGGGCGTGGCCACGGCCCTTGGCGACATCGCCTGCGAGGTGGTGGTCAACTGCGCCGGCCAATGGGCCCGCGAGGTCGGCGCCCTGGCCGGCGTCACCGTGCCCCTGCAGTCGGTCCAGCATCAGTACCTCATCACCGACGCCATTGACGGCATCACGCCAGACCTGCCGACGCTGCGCGATCCGGACCGCCTGACCTACTTCAAGGAGGAGGTCGGCGGCCTGGTCATGGGCGGCTATGAGCCCAACCCCATTCCCTGGGCACTCGACGGCATTCCCGAGGGTTTTCATTTCTCCCTGCTGGAAACCGACGTTGACCATTTCAAGCCACTCATGGCCCAGGCCCTGGTGCGGGTGCCGGCCCTGGCCGAAGCCGGGGTCAAGGAGATGATTAACGGGCCCGAGAGCTTCACCCCGGATGGCAACTTCATCCTTGGCGAGGCGCCGGAAGTGGGCGGCTTCTTCGTCGGCGCCGGGTTCAACGCCTTCGGCATCGCCTCGGGCGGCGGCGCCGGCAAGGCCCTGGCCCAATGGGTCGCCAGTGGCGAGGCGCCCATGGACCTCTGGGTGGTCGACATCAAGCGCTTCGCCGCGGTTCACGGCGACCAGGATTTCGTTTGTCAACGCACGTTGGAACTTTACGGCAAGCACTACACCATGGCCTGGCCCCACGAGGAGCATGACAGCGGCCGGCCCTGGCGGGTCTCGCCCCTCTTTGCGCGGCTAAAAGACCTGGGCGCGTGTTTCGGCTCCAAGCTGGGGTGGGAGGGGCCCAAGTGGTTGGCGCCCTCGGGGGTTGAGCCGCGCGACAGTTATGCCATGGGCCGCCAGA
>JAYZAP010000094.1:0-2229 GCA_036339655.1 Pseudomonadota bacterium
CTGCCGTGCCAGTACGAGCACACGGTTGTTGTCACCAAGGGCAGTCCAATTGTCCTTACCTGACCGGTCGTGGTCGCCCGATTGAGTGCATTGTAGACAACATGGCAGGCAACCGAGATACCCAGACCGACTTCTCCCAGTCATCGGGCTGGTACGCCACGGTGCCCGCGCCGGGCCCGGCCAAACGGCTAAGCGGCCGGCAGAACGCCGACTGGGTGGTGGTTGGCGCCGGTCTGACCGGGCTCGCCTCCGCCCGCCGTCTCGGCGAGCTGCAGCCCGGCGCGCGGATTATCCTGCTTGAAAGCTTCCGCGTGGGTTATGGCGCATCGGGCCGCAACGCCGGTTTCATTATCGATGCGCCGGCCTACACGCCGCAGTTCGATGTGGAATACAACAGCCGGCTCATGCGCCTGTTCCGCGCCGGTCGGAGCCAGCTCGAAACCCTCGTCAGCCACCACAATATCGACTGCGAGTGGTCGCCCCATGGCCACATCAGCGCCGTTACGACGCCCGAGCGGGGCGCCAAGTTGAGCAACATCAGCCGGTCCCTCGACGCGGTGGGTGATGAGTATGAATGGCTCGATAGTGACGCGCTCCGGGAATTCCTGGGCACCTCATTCTATAGCACCGCCATCCGCCTGCCGCGGACCGTGCTGGTCAACCCGGCCGCCCTGTGCCGGGGGCTCGGCGAAACCCTGCCGGCCAATGTGGAGATCTATGAGGATTCACCGGTGCGGCGCGTTGCCGGCGGCGAACCGGTGACCGTCGAATGCGCCGACGGGTCGGTCAGCGCCAAGGGCGTGATGCTCACCACCAATGTCTTTGCCCAGGACATCGGCTTCCTCGAGGACAAGCTGATACCCATTCTGCTCTACGCCAGTCTGTCGCGGCCGCTCAACGACGCCGAACAGGCAACTATGACCGGGGCGCGGGAATGGGGTGTTACGCCCGGTGCCGCGGGCGGCTCGACGGTGCGGCGCACGGCTTCCAACCGCATGTTTCTGCGCAGCGTGGTGCGCCATTCCCGGGAGTTCCGCGTCACCGACAGCCTGCGGGCAAGCTTGCGCGAAACCCACCGGGCGTTGCTGGTCAAGCGCTACCCCATGCTGTCGGGCATCCAAATGGAACATACCTGGGGTGGCGTGGTCTGCATGACCCGGAACTATGCCTCGGCGTTCGGCCGCATCGAGCCCGGCGTATTCTCCTCCATCGGTTACAACGGCGTCGGCCTGGCTCGGGGCACCATTTCGGGCGAGCTGCTGGCCGAGCACGTCCTGGGCGGCGATTCCGAGTTGATGACCGACGCTATGGCCCTGGCCGACCCCAACCGCCTGCCGCCCAAGCTTTTCGTCGACCTCGGGGTGAAAGCGCGCCTGGTATGGTCGCGCCTGCGCCATCGCGGCGAAGACTGAGGTTCTACCCTCCGTACTTGGCGACCACATCGGCCCAGGCGCCTTCGGCCTGCCAACCCAGGGCCTCGCGGGCGTGGCTGCTGTCGAGCAGGCTGGCGGTCGGGTCGGCTTCGTAGAGGTCGGGCTTGCGGACCTCGGCAAGGGACCCCAGTTGGCGCTCGATATGGGCCAGACTGTCGATCTGGCCGATGGTGTCGCGGGCGGCGACAATGAAGATGTCCAGGGGCGGCGGATTGTCGGCCTCGAGGGCCAGGCGGAAGCACCGGGCCACGTCCTCGGGCATGACATAGGAGCGCTGCAGGGGCAGGGCCTCGCCGAACGGCTCGGCGACCTTCGACACATCGAAATCCGGGTCGCCGGCCGGGTCGCCGGAGTCGAGCTTGGCGATATTGTCGACCTCGGCGACGACCTCGTGACGGACAATCAGGGTCGGCCGCAGGCAGGCGATGCGGGTGACCCCGCGGAGCGCGAAGCTCCGGGCCACCACTTCATTGACCTGCTTGCTCAAGCTGTAGGCGTCGTGGGGGGTCAGCGGATGGGACTCATCGATTGGATAGTAGCGCGGCATATAGTCGGGCTTGTCATCACCGAGCCCCAGGGCCGAGGTGCTTGAGGCGATGGCAGCGCGGGTGATGCCCAACTCGTGGGCCGCCTGGAGAACATTGAAGGTGCCTTCAACGTTGGTCTCGAAATAGGCCTTCTGGGGCGCCTCAATGGCGTCGTCAATAGCGGCCAGATGAATCACCGCGTCGTGGCCTTCGAGCGCCCGCCTCACCGCATCCAGGTCGAGCACGTCAAGCGCCACGAAGGGGTGGCC
>JAYZAP010000095.1:0-4661 GCA_036339655.1 Pseudomonadota bacterium
CCGGGGCCTGGTTCGCGCCGGCATTCGCCGGTCAGCGGGTGTCCCTATTGAGCGAGGTTCTGGCCGTGCTGCTCGAACTCGGCCTGCGGCCTGATATTGAGATCAAACCCTGCGACGGCCGCGAAGCCGAAACAGCGCGCGCCGTCCTGACTGAAGCCGCCGCCTTGTGGCCCGGCGACCTGCCGCCACCGCTAATCACCAGCTTTCGCCATGAGTGCCTGGTCGTCGCCCGGGAGGTCGTGCCGGCGTGGTCGCGCGGCTTGCTTACGTCCAAATTTCCCAGGGACTGGCGAGCCCAACTCACGGCGCTCGATTGCCAGGCCTTCGTCTGTCTTCACAAAAAACTCACCCGCCGGCGGGTCGCCGAGGTTGTCGCGGCCGGATTTCCGCTGTTGGCCTTCACGGTCAATTCGCGGCGTCGCGCGGCCAATCTACTGCGTTGGGGCGTATCCTCCATCATCAGCGACACGCCCGAGAAATTGCTGTCGTTGACAGCGGGCGACCTATGATTCGCTAGCCAACCGTTATAGCCTTGGCGGCGCTCGATTTTAGGGCGACGGTTCAATAAATGGCAGGGCTTCGATGACCGGCAACACAGGACTGATGAATGGCAAGCGCGGCCTTGTCATGGGCGTCGCCAACGATCGCTCGATTGCCTGGGGCGTTGCCCGGGCGCTGAGCGAACAGGGCGCCGAGCTGGCGTTTACCTGTCAGGACGCGTTCCGCTCGCGGGTCGAGCCCCTGGCGACAAGCGTCGGCTCGGACATGGTGCTCGACTGTGACGTCAGTGACGCCGCCAGTATCGACGGTGTCTTCGCCGCCCTGAGTGAGCGCTGGGACAGTCTCGATTTCGTCGTCCACGCCATCGCTTATTCCGACCGCGAAGAACTCAAGGGCCAATACTTGGCGACCTCGCGCGACAACTTCCTGCGCACCCTGGATCTTTCGTGCTACTCGTTCACCGCCGTGGCGCGCCACGCCGCGGCGATGATGAACCCAGGCGGCAGCCTAATTACCCTGACCTACGTGGGGTCCCAGCGGGTGATGCCGGAATACAACGTCATGGGTGTCGCCAAGGCGGCGCTTGAAGCCAGTGTGCGTTACCTTGCCACTGATCTTGGCGGTGGCGGCATTCGGGTCAATGCGCTGTCGGCCGGACCCATGCGGACCCTGGCCGGATCGGGTATTTCGAGCGGCCGCTACATTTACAAATGGGCCGAGGAAAACGCGCCGCTCCGGCGCAGCCTGGAACTCGCCGAGGTCGGCGCCGCCGGGCTTTACCTGGCCAGCGACTTGTCGAGCGCCATGACCGGCGAGGTCCATTATGTGGATGCCGGCTACAATCTGGTCGGCATGAAGGCGATCCCGGAGAGCATGATGGCGCCGCGTCCGCAACCGGCTGCCGAAGCACCGCTGGACGAGGACTTCCAGTACACCGCCCGCGATCCCAGTTTCTCCTATGACGACATCATCAAATGCGGCAAGGGCCTATTGTTCGGGCCGAAAAACGCCCGCCTGCCCGCACCTCCCATGCTGATGTTCGACCGCATTTCCGAAGTCAACGAGGCCGGCGGCCAGTTCGGCGAGGGCGAGATCATCGCCGAGCTCGATATCAAGTCGAACCTGTGGTTCTTCGATTGCCATTTCCTGTCGGACCCGGTCATGCCCGGTTGCCTGGGGCTCGACGCTTTGTGGCAAATGCTCGGGTTTTATCTCGGCTGGCTCGGCAGTCCCGGCCGTGGCCGGGCGCTCGGAGTCGGCGAGGTCAAGCTTGCCGGCCAGGTGTTACCCGCCGGCCGGCTGGTGCGCTACCATGTGGAACTCAAACGGGTGATACAGCGCCAGCTTATTCTGGGCATCGGCGACGGCACCATGACGGTTGACGGCGAGACCGTCTATCAGGCAAAGGACATTAAGGTCGGTCTGTTCGCCGCCGACGATCAGGGGGAAGGTTGATGAGACGGGTTGTGGTTACCGGCATGGGCATTGTCTGCCCTATCGGCAATAGCCTCGATGAGGTCGCCGACGCGTTGCGCGAGGGCCGTTCGGGCGTTGAGTTCTGTCAGGACTACGCGGACCATGGCTTCCGCAGCCATATCCACGGCTCGCTCAGGGTCGACCTCGACAAGGCTGTCGACCGCAAGTTGCGGCGCTTCATGGGCGACGGCGCAGCCTATAACTATCTCGCCATGAAACAGGCGGTCAAGGACTCCGGCCTGGCCGAGGATCAGGTCTCCAATCTGCGAACCGGCATGGTCATGGGCTCGGGCGGCTCGTCGACCCAGAACCTGCTGTTGTCGACCGATACGTTGCGCCAAAAGAACGCCAAACGGGTCGGACCGTTCATGGTGCCCAAGGTGATGTCGAGTACTAACTCGGCGACCCTGGCAACGCCGTTCAAGATCAAAGGCTCGAGCTATTCCATAAGTTCGGCCTGTTCGACCAGCGCCCATTGCATCGGCCATGGCGCCGAGCTCATCCAATGGGGCAAGCAGGACGTGGTGTTCGCTGGCGGCGGCGAGGAGCTGCACTGGACTCTGACCCTCCTGTTTGACGCCATGCCGGCGCTGTCGTCGAACTATAACGACACCCCCGAGCGCGCCTCGCGGCCCTACGACGCCAATCGCGACGGCTTTGTCATCGCCGGCGGCGGCGGCGTGTTGGTGCTTGAGGAACTCGATCATGCCCGCGACCGCGGCGCCAAGATCTACGCCGAACTGGTGGGCTACGGCGCCACCTCCGACGGCTATGACATGGTCCAGCCGTCGGGCGAGGGCGCGGTGCGCTGCATGCGCCTGGCTATCCAGGACCTCACCGGGCCGATTGACTATATCAATGCCCATGGTACATCGACGCCAGTCGGCGACACCCGCGAGCTCGAGGCCATCAAGGAAGTCTTCGGAGCGGATATTCCACCGATCAGTTCGACCAAGTCGCTGACCGGCCACAGCCAGGGCGCCACCGGAGTCCACGAGGCGATTTATTCGCTGTTGATGCTGAAGCACGACTTCATCAGCGCGTCGGCCAACATCGATGACCTGGACCCGGAGGCCGAGGGTGTACCTATCGCCCGTGAACGCCAGGACAACGCCGGCCTCGTCCGTGTGCTGTCCAACAGTTTCGGCTTCGGCGGCACCAACGCGTCGCTGGCGTTCCAGCGCATGGAAAGCTGACGGCAACTTGTCTGAAGCCGCTCCACTCTACTTTGAATTGGTCAAAGGACCACAATAGAGTGATAATTTTTCACTTTAATTTTGCTCTCGCTGGAACCATAGTCGGGCCATGACGTCCGATCGCCCGTTCAGCGCCGCCTTGGCGCGGTTGCGCGCCGCCGGGTTGCGGCCGACCCGCCAGCGCCTCGCCTTGACCCGTCTGCTGTTCAGCAATGGCGACCGCCATGTCACCGCCGAGGGCCTGCACCGGGAAGCCAAAGCCGACCGGGTGCAGGTATCGCTCGCCACGGTCTACAACACCCTACACCAGTTTACCGAGGCCGAGCTGCTGCGCGAGGTGGTGGTCGATTCGACCCGCTCCTACTTCGACACCAATACCAGCCACCATCACCATTTTTTCTGTGAGGACAGCCAGCGGCTGATCGATATTCCGGGCGATGCCATGCGGGTCGAAAATCTGTCCCCGCCGCCCGACGGCGCCACTGTCCGGCGTATCGAAGTGGTAGTCCGGGTCGGCCCGCCGAAAGACTGAAACCGACCATTCTAGCATGGAATTTAATCGTTTATGAAAAACGTGATAATTTGTTGTTTAGAGGTTTTCTAAATTGTTGACTCAGGGTTTGGGGTGAGTCATATCTTGATTGTAACCAGTCGCACCCAGGGAATGTTCAAAAGGAGGCAGCCATGCCGTCGTTAGCAGGAACCAAGACCGAGCAGAATCTCAAGGACGCTTTTGCCGGCGAATCCCAGGCCAATCGGCGTTATCTCTATTTCGCCCAGAAGGCTGACGTTGAGGGCTACAACGATGTCGCCGCGGTGTTCCGCTCGACCGCCGAGGGCGAGACCGGCCATGCCCATGGTCACCTCGATTACCTTGCCGAGACCGGGGATCCGGCCACCGGCAAGCCGATCGGCCCGACCGGTGATAATCTCGCCGCGGCGGTTGCCGGCGAAACCCACGAGTACACCGACATGTATCCCGGCATGGCGCGCTCCGCCCGGGACGAGGGCTTCGACGAAATCGCCGATTGGTTCGAGACCCTGGCCAAGGCCGAAAAGTCCCACGCCGGACGTTTCCAGAAGGCCCTTGACACCCTCGACTAAGATCCGGCCGCTAGCAACCTAGCGACGGCGGGGCCCGGTCACGGGTCCCGCCGCGTAACTTTCGGGGAATCAGAACCGTGCAGGAAGGCAGCCTAAGCGCGCCGATCCGCCATGCCATTCCGTGGCGCGACGACACTTTCTATGACGCCGATGCGCTCGACGCCGAGTTGCGCCGGGTGTTCGACATTTGTCACGGCTGCCGCCGTTGCTTCAATCTGTGTGACAGCTTCCCCGTGCTGTTCGACCTCATCGACGAGTCCCAGAGCGGCGAACTCGACAGCGTTGCGAGCGCTGATTTCAAGTCCGTGGCTGATGCCTGCACGCTCTGTGACATGTGTTTCATGACCAAGTGTCCCTACGTGCCGCCCCACGAGTTCGACCTGG
>JAYZAP010000096.1:0-2991 GCA_036339655.1 Pseudomonadota bacterium
GGCCGCCGGGCTTTAGTGCCCGGACGGCGCCGGCGAAGTAGGCGTCGCGGTCGGTCATGTGGTGGATGACGTCGACGGTGAAGATGAAGTCGAAGCTGTCGCCGACGGTGGCGAGGTTTTCGGCGCTGCCCGCGTGGAAGATCACCGCATCATCGCGCGACTGGGCAACAGCGAGCATTTCGGTTGCCGGTTCCAGGCCGTGGGCCTCGCAGGCGAAATCCGGGCCAGGGCGATAATGTGGTTGCCAGTGCCGCAGCCGACTTCCAGGACCCGGCTTTG
This sequence comes from Pseudomonadota bacterium, assembly GCA_036339655.1. Classification (GTDB taxonomy): domain Bacteria; phylum Pseudomonadota; class Alphaproteobacteria; order JAAXGF01; family JAAXGF01; genus JAYZAP01. Next base: position 280 of record JAYZAP010000096.1, read on the forward strand.
GCCGTCCACCGCGCCGCCCTGGGCCAGGGCGGCCAGCACTTCCGGGTTGGGCAGGCGGTGGCGGGCGTAGGCCTTGGCGCCGGCCTCGTAGTCAGTGCGTGTCACTACAAAATGAATTTTGTCAGGTCCGTGTCCTTGGCCAGTTCGCTGACGTTTTTCACTACATAGGCGCGGTCGATGACCACGGTGGTGCCAGAGCGATCGGGGGCGTGGAAGCTGATGTCTTCCAGCAGCTTCTCCATGACCGTCTGGAGCCGGCGGGCGCCGATGTTTTCGATGGTCTGGTTGATGTCGGCGGCCAGGGTGGCGATTTCGTCGACCGCCTCGTCGGCGAAGTCCAGGGTCACCTCCTCGGTGCCGAGCAGGGCCACGTATTGCTTTATCAGGCTGGCCTCGGGCTCGGTCAGGATGCGCTTGAAGTCGTCGCGGGTCAGGGCCTGGAGCTCGACCCGGATGGGCAGCCGGCCCTGAAGCTCGGGCAGCAGGTCCGATGGCTTGGCCAGGTGGAAGGCACCCGAGGCGATGAACAGGATGTGGTCGGTCTTGACCGTGCCGTGCTTGGTCGCCACCGAGGTGCCCTCGATGAGCGGCAGCAGGTCGCGCTGGACGCCCTCGCGGCTGACCTCGGCGCCGGCCCGGTCGTGGCGGGCGCAGATCTTGTCGACCTCGTCGAGGAACACGATGCCGTTCTGCTCGACCACGTGGATGGCCTCGCGGGTGACACTGTCGTCGTCGAGCAGCTTGTCGCTTTCCTCGGCCAACAGCACGCCGTAGCTGTCGGCCACCGACAGGGTCTTGGTCGTGGTGCGTTGGCCGAACGCCTTGCCCAGCATGTCGGTGAGGTTGATCATGCCCATCTGGCCACCGGGCATGCCGGGGATATCCATGGTCGGCATCATGCCGCCGGCGCTTTCGGAGACCTCGATGTCGATGTCCTTGTCGCCGAGCTGACCCTCGCGCAGCATCTTGCGGAATTTCTGGCGGGTCTCGGCCGAGGCGGTCTTGCCGACCAGGGCGTCGAGCACCCGTTCCTCGGCGTTGACCTCGGCCTTAGCCCGGACCTCCTTGGCCATGCGCTCGCGGATAAGGGTGATACTGACCTCGACCAGGTCGCGGATGATCTGCTCGACATCGCGGCCGACATAGCCGACCTCGGTAAATTTCGTCGCCTCGATCTTGATGAACGGCGCGCCGGCGAGGCGCGCCAGGCGCCGGGCAATCTCGGTCTTGCCGACGCCGGTCGGGCCGATCATTAGGATGTTCTTGGGCAGCACTTCCTCGCGCAGGTCGTCGTCGAGCTTCTGGCGCCGCCAGCGGTTGCGCAGCGCAATGGCCACGGCGCGCTTGGCGTCGTCCTGGCCGATGATGAAACGGTCGAGTTCGGAAACAATCTCGCGCGGGCTGAATTCGGTCATAGGTACTACGTCAGGGCCTCGACAGTAACGTTGTCGTTGGTGTAGATGCAAATTTCGGCGGCGATGGCCATGGAGCGCCGCACGATGGCCTCGGCGTCGAGGCCGTCGACCCCGACCAGGGCGCGGGCCGCGGCCAGGGCGTAATTGCCTCCGGAGCCGATGCCGATGAGCCCGTCGTCGGGCTCGAGTACGTCGCCGGTGCCCGACAACAGCAGCGAGACCGATTGGTCGGCAACCGCCATCAGGGCTTCGAGGCGGCGCAGGTAGCGGTCGGTGCGCCAGTCTTTGGCCAGCTCGACGCAGGCTCGGGTGAGCTGGCCGGGATGGCGCTCGAGCTTGCCTTCGAGGCGTTCGAACAGGGTGAAGGCGTCGGCGGTGGCGCCGGCAAACCCGGCGACGATGGAGCCGTCGCCGAGGCGCCGAATCTTGTTGGCCTGGGCCTTGACCACCGTGGCGCCCATGGTGACCTGGCCGTCGCCGGCGATGACCACCTGGCCGTCCTTGCGGACGCACAAGATGGTGGTGCCGTGCCAGGCAGGGGAATCAGTGTCGGTCATTGCTGCCATTCGGTCGGTGAATGAGTCGATCGGTGAAAGGTGGTGTGCCCGTGATAGGCGGCACCTCCACCATGTATGAGCCTGAAGCTGATCGTCAAGGGAGACTGGTGAATCACCGCCGCGCCTGCTACAACCCGCCCGGCCCCCACTTGCCGGTTCCGCTTATGCACGTCTATACGGTTCATATCGACCCCCTGTCGGTCGCCCCTGATGGCGACGCCGTGCTGGTGCGCGAGGGCTTTTCCTGGCCAGCGGCGCTGCTCACCGTGCTGTGGGCGCTCTATCATGGCCTGTGGGACTGGGCCCTGGTGCTGGCTGCGGCGGCGCTGGCGGTCGCCGGCTTCGCCGCCCTAACCGGCCTCGACGAGGTTGGGCAGGCGGTACTGCACCTCGGTTACATGGCGGTGGTCGGCTATTTGGCGAACGATTGGCGGCGCTGGTCCCTGGGGCGCCGTGGCCATCGCCTGGCCGACGTGGTCACCGGCGCCGATCTCTCCGCCGCCGAGCGGCGCTACCTCGACCGCGCCCCGGTTCTCGTCACATGACCCCAGCCCCATGACCACCACATCTGTCGAACAGCTGACTGCCCTGAGCCGCCGCGATCTCAATGGTCTGTGCGACGCCACCGAAGCGGCAATCACTGACGGCAACGGTTTCGGCTGGCTCAAGCCGCCCCAGCGCCGGGTGCTCGAAGGCTATTGGCGCGGCGTACTGCTGGTGCCCGGCCGCGACCTGCTGGT
>JAYZAP010000097.1:0-3478 GCA_036339655.1 Pseudomonadota bacterium
ACACAGCTTATACGAGTGGACTTTATGATTGACTAATAATGTCCACCGGCAAGTGCGACCGCGCGCCGACGACCGTTCGGTGGGATCTTGCGTGGCGTATGAACGCACATCGGTCATTCCTTATGACCGATGATCATGAGTCGATTAAAGGAAATCGCGAAGCGCCGCGATCACCGGGTCGGGATCCTCGACCAAGCCCATATGGCGATGGCCGAGGAACACCAGACAGCGGCCGTCCACAACCCGCGCGGCCATGGCTTCGGCCATGGCCGGGGTCGAGCCCACATCGTCGCTGCCGGTGACCACCAGGGTCGGACAGGCGACGCTTTCCAGATCGCCTGACAACGCCCCGTCGGCGTCGGTGTAAAGCCGATAGGCTTCGAGGAAGCCATGGGCGTCGTTGCTCTCCAGGCGGTGGCGCAGGCTGGCCTCGATCTCGGTATGGTCGGCGAGAAAGCCGGGCGAAAACCATCGTGTCATGGCCATGTCGATGGTCGAAGCGGTGCCTTCCCGGACGACCAGGTCGAGCCGATCCTGGATCGCCGCGCGCTGGGCCGGGTTGCGCTCGAACACCGTGTTCATGAGCACCAGCCGCCCGACCTTGTCAGGATGGCGGGCCACGTAGCTACGGGCAATCAGTCCACCCATGGAGAACCCGGCCACCGCCGCCGGGCCGACGTCGAGGTATTCATGGAGCCTGTGGAGCTGTGCAACGAAGTCGTCGAGCCGTCGTCGGCCCGGCGGTTTGGCGCTGAGCCCATGGCCCAACATGTCATAGCGGATGACCGTGAAGTCGGACTCGAATGCAGTGGCAAAATGCGCCCACAGGGTGAGATCGAGGCCGACGCCGTGAATCAGGACCAACGGCGGCCCCTCGCCGCCAACCTGGAAATGGGTCCCACCCTCGATCCATTTGCGGCGATCATCCATGAGCATCGTCCCCCTTGTCTCTTTATCTACCATGGCGGAATGTTCGGGCACCAGCACTCAGCTTGCGTCGGCGTTGGCCTGGTTGCATGATCCCATCGTCGGCAGGTTCTTGGAGGAGACTTCCATGGCGACCATTCACCCGGACATGCAGGTTCTCATGGACGCCCGCGCGGCAGCTGGAGAGAAGGGCTACGAGGCCGCGGGCGCGCGGCGCTTTTGGACCGCCTATACCGGCGCCCTGAGCCAGCCCTGCCCGCCCGACATGGCGGTGCACGACACTGTTGTGCCGACGCCTGACTATCAAGTGCCGGTGCGCATCTACCGCCCGGCCGGCGATGACGGGGCGCGCCCCTGTATCCTCTACCTCCACGGCGGCGGATTCATGCTGGGCGACCTCGACAGCTCGGATTCCATCGCCTGGGGATTCGCCCAAAACACCGGCGCCGTGGTGGTCAGCGTCGACTATCGCCTGACCCCGGAGCACCCCTACCCGGCGGCGTTCAACGACAGCTACGGGACCCTGTGCCATGTGGCCGCCAACGTGGACGACTACGGCATCGACCCCGCCCGAATCGCCCTGGCCGGTGATAGCGCTGGCGGCAACCTCTCGGCCGCCACCTGCCTCGCCGCCCGCGACCGGGGCGGCCCCAAGATCGCCGCCCAGGCGTTGATCTATCCCGGCACCGGCCTCGACAAATCCAGCCCTTCCTATGTGGAGCATGCCGACTCACCGGGTCTGACCACCGAGGGCACCAAAAAATACTACGACCTCTATCTGCCCGATGACTGTGACACCGACGATCCGTACGCCCGCCCGGTCATGGCGACGGATCATTCCGGCCTGCCGCCGGCCTGGGTCCACAGTGCCGAGATCGACCCGATCCGCGACGACGGCCGGGTATATGCCGGAAAGCTGGCCGGGGCCGGCAACTGGGTGACCTATCGCGAGGCCCGCGGGATGATCCACGGCTTCATGCGGGCGCGCTTCACCGGTGATGCGGCGCGCGCCGAGTTCGACGCCATTTGCGGTTTCCTCAGCCTTCATCTGGACGGCTGACCATGAGCTGCTGTCACTACTACGCACCCGACAGCACCGGTGACACCGCGTTCTCTATTGATGTGGCGGCGATTACCTACGGTGCCGGTAGTTTGCGCGAGGTCGGCGACTACGCCCGCGATTTGGGCATGACCCACGTGGCGCTGTTCACCGACAAAGTGATCGGAGCTCTAGAACACCTGGCCATTGTCCGCGACTCCCTTGGGGCGGCGGGCATCAATGTGGCCCTCTACGACGAGGCGCGGGTCGAGCCGACCGACGACTCGTTCCGCGCGGCGGCCAAATTTGCCAGCGAAGGCAACTTCGACGGTTATGTCTCGGTCGGCGGCGGCTCGGTCATCGACACCGCCAAGGCGGCCAATCTCTACGCCACCTACCCGGCCGACTTTCTGACCTACGTCAACGCGCCGATCGGCGGTGGCGTCGCAGTACCCGGTCCGGTGAAGCCCCATATCGCCTGCCCGACAACCTGCGGTACCGGCAGCGAATGCACCGGCATCGCGATCTTCGACCTGCTCGTCATGAAGGCCAAGACCGGTATTGTTTCGCGCTACCTGCGTCCGACCCGGGGAATCGTCGACCCGGAGACCACCAGGACCCTGCCGCGCAATGTGATCGCGGCCAGCGGCTTCGATGTGCTGAGCCACGCCCTCGAATCCTACACCGCCCAGCCTTTTACCCGACGCGACCCGGCGGCGTGGCCGAGCCAGCGACCCCAGACCCAGGGTGCCAACCCGTGGAGCGACGTCGGTTGCCTCGAGGCCCTGCGCCTGCTCGGATCGAGCCTCGAGCGGGCGGTGACCGACGAGGATGATCATGACGCGCGCGCCGATCTGATGTTCGCCGCGACCCTTGCCGGCATCGCCTTCGGCAATTCCGGCTGCCACCTGCCCCACGGCATGTCCTATTCAGTGTCGGGGCTGGTCCGCGACTTTCGACCCGACGGCTACCCCGACCACGAGCCCATGGTGCCCCACGGCATGTCGGTCATCGTCAACGCGCCAGCCGTGTTCCGCTTCACCGCCGAGGCCTGCCCCGAGCGCCACCTCAAGGCCGCCGCATGCCTCGGCGCCGACACTGGCGGTGCCGGACTCGAGGACGCCGGCGAGGTCACGGCGGGTCGTATCATCGAGCTCATGAAGGCAACCGGTGTTCCCAACGGCATTGGTGGCGTCGGCTATGGCGAGGCCGACATCGCGGCCCTCACCGAAGGCTCGTTCCCGCAAAAACGACTCATCGACAACGCGCCGCGCGACGTCACCCGCGAGCAGCTCGGCGACCTCTACGGCGCGGCACTGCGCTACTGGTAGCGCCTGGAAGTACACCCAAAGCGATTGGACTGATTAGCAAAAACGCCCCAGTCTAACCGAGGGGGAAAGGCAAATTTCGAGGGTTCTCGTGCCGCAAGATGGTATTGAGCGTCGACTCGCGGTGATCTTCCCCGCCGACGTGGTTGGCTTTAGCCGGCTCATGGGTGAGGACGAGGTCGGC
>JAYZAP010000098.1:0-6266 GCA_036339655.1 Pseudomonadota bacterium
GGCGAATACCTGGCGATGCAGGGGATAGCCGGTGTGGGCATCATCGGGTAAGTGGTGTAGAACTTGGTTGATCATTACGCCGTCGAGGCTGTCGTCGGCGAACGGCAGGTCGCTGATCGAGCCCTGGTGAAAGGCGATGCACCCCGCCGCCGCCTCGGTCTCATGTTTGCCGCGGGCCTCGGCCAGCATGCCTTGGCTCATGTCCAGCGCCTCGACGCGTCCCACATGGCCGACGATGGCCTTGGAGTAAGCGCCGGTGCCGCAGCCGGCGTCCAGCACAGTCAAATCGCCAAGCGGCCTGCCCTGGAGGGCGAGGCAACCGAGGATGATTTCGGCGCCGATGGCGACTCGGGTCTGGTCGTAATGTTGGCTGGTTTCGTCGTAGGTTTCGTAGCTGCTCACGGCCCAGGCTCCGGCGCCGGTGACGGAACCCGGACCATGCCGCCAAACCGCCCCCCTGACAAGACCGAACGATGCTGTTAGACAGGACGGCCAATGGAAAAAGCATCCTGGGGCAAGACATGGCAGAGGCCACGTATACGCCGCTCGAGATGATCGACCGGTTGGTCGCCTTCGACACCACCAGCCGCAACTCGAACCTCGAACTCATCGACTTCGTCGACGATTATCTCGCCGGCCACGGCGTCGCCTCGACCCGCACGTTTGATGACGGCGGCGGCAAGGCCAACCTGTTCGCCAGCCTCGGTCCGGACGAGCCCGGCGGCGTCGTGCTGTCGGGTCACACCGACGTGGTGCCGGTGGACGGCCAGCCGTGGGATACCGATCCCTTCTCGGTGGTCCGGGCCAATGGCCGCCTCTACGGCCGTGGCACCTCGGACATGAAAAGCTTCATCGCCATCGCCCTCGCCCTGGTGCCGGCGTTCCAGGCCCACGGCCTGGCGGTGCCGCTGCACCTGGCCCTGAGCTACGACGAAGAAGTCGGCTGCCTCGGCGTCGACCACATGATCGAGGGCATCGCGGCGGCCGGCATCGAGCCACAAATCGTCGTTGTCGGCGAACCGACGGGCATGCATGTGGCCAACGCCCACAAGGGCATCTATTCGTTCTGCACCCTGGTCACCGGCTTTGAGGCTCACTCCAGCGCCACCCACCTGGGCGTCAACGCGGTCATGACGGCAGCCGAGTTGATCGCGTTCCTCGGTGACCTAGCCGTCGAAATGAAAGACCGGGCTGAGCCCGATAGCGAATTCGAGCCGCCCTACACCACGGTTCACGTGGGCACCATCGAAGGCGGCACGGCGCTCAATATCATCCCGCGCGAATGCCGTTTTCAGTGGGAGTATCGTCTAATCCCTGACGCTGACGAAGACGAAATAATTAATCGTTTCAATGAGTTTTCCGAGAGTCTTGAACAGAACATGAAAGCTATTTCGAGCAACACTGGCATCGAAACCACGGCGCGGTCAAGAGTGCCGGGACTGGAACCCGAGGCGGCGTCGCCGGCCGAGCGCCTGATCATGACCCTGACCGGCGACAACCAGGCCCTAAAGGTGTCCTACGCCACCGAAGCGGGCAAGTTCCAACGGTCCGGCGCCTCGACAGTGATCTGCGGTCCCGGCCACATCACCCAGGCCCACAAACCCAACGAGTACATCGACATTGCCCAAGTCGAAGCCTGCGAGGCCTTCATGCACCGCCTCATGGACCGCCTGCGCCAGTCCCTGTAGTGTTCAAACTGATGCCACCGACAGGAGAATAATCCGCCATGCTGATCGAGCATCAGGGAAAACAGCCGCAGGTTCACGAGACCGCTTATATCGCGCCCACCGCGGTCGTCTGCGGCAACGTCACCATCGGCGCACAGTGCCGCATCATGTTCGGTGCCGCCATCGTCGCCGAGGGCGGCAAGGTGACTCTGGGCGATCATTGCATCGTCATGGAAAACGCAGTGATCCGAAGCTCGGCCCGCCACGCGATGAAAATCGGCAACCACGTGCTCGTTGGTCCCCGCGCCTACCTCACCGGCTGCGCCGTGGAGGACGACGTGTTTCTCGCCACCGGCACCACCATCTTCAACGGCGCCCGGATCGGCACCCGCGCCGAGGTACGGATCAACGGCACGGTCCATTTGAAGAGCAACGTGCCGCCTGATGCCACCTTGCCCATCGGCTGGGTCGCGGTCGGCGACCCGGCGGAAATGCATCCGCCCAGCGAGCATGACAAAATTTGGAAGGCCCAGGACCCGCTCGACTTCCCCGGCACGGTGTTCGGCCTGACACGCTCGGCCCCCGGCGAGACAAACATGCCCGAGTTGACCAGGCGCTACGCCCGCGCCCTGACCAAACACAAGGACGACCGCATACTCTACGGTGAATAAGACGACGCCTCATGACCTTCGAAATCAAATGCATCGACCATGTGGTGCTGCGGGTCGCCGATATCGACCGGGCCATGGGGTTCTATTGCCGCGTGCTCGGCTGCCGCGAGGAGCGCCGGGTCGAGGACATCGGCCTCTACCAGCTTCGCGCCGGCGCGGCGATCATTGATCTGGTGCCACTTGATTCCGAGCTTGGCCGGCTCGGCGGCGCCGGCCCGGCGGCCGAAGGCTGCAATCTCGACCATTTTGCCCTGCGAATCGAGCCGTTCGACGAAGCCACCCTGCGGGCCCATCTCGCCGCTCGCGGCATCGACGCCGGCGAGGTCAAGGCGCGCTATGGCGCCGACGGCGAAGGGCCGTCAATCTATATCGAGGATCCGGACGGCAACACGGTTGAACTCAAAGGCCCGCGCTTTGCCTGAAGGCGGTGCGGAGAAGGACAGGACCATCATGACAAGCCCGCGACAGCCCATCACCGGGCCCTTCGCCTGGACCGGCGAGGAACTCGCCGCCAACACGCGGTGGATCAGAGACTTCACCGCCGACCAGGTCGGGCAGATCGACAGGGCGATTGCGGCCTTCGGGAAAACCGGGCGGCCCTGGCGCGAGGCCGACCGCGCGACCCTGCCGTTGCCGGGTCTCCGCGAACTGCTCGCTCAAGTCGCCGAGGAGCTGGAAAATGGTGTCGGCCTGTTCCGCTTGAGCGGCGTCCCGGTCGAACTCCACGGAGAAGACGCGCTCCGCGCCTTCTACCTGTCGTTTGGCGACCACCTGGGCATGGCGGTTCCCCAGAGCCTTGAAGGCGACCGGCTGACCGCCGTCGAGGACGAAGGCGCCAAGTCCAACAGCTATGGCATCATCGACGACAATCAGACCGAGGGCGGCTTCCGGTCATCCCGCGCCCGGGCGTTCTCCAACGCCGGCCTGCGCTTCCACACCGACCGCTGCGACGTGGTCAGCCTGCTCTGCACCAGCCAGGCCAAACTCGGCGGTTACAGCAAAATCGCCAGCGCCGTGGCCGTTCACAACGCCATGCTCAAGCGCCGCCCTGACCTTGTCGAGGAACTGTTCACCGACTACCCGCGCAGCCGCTTCGGCGAGGAAGTGAACGACGCCTCGGTGCACTACATGCTGCCCGTGTTCACCGAGAAGAACGGCAAGTTCGCGACCCACTATTCGCGCACCTATGTGGACGCGGCCCAGACCAATCCGGAGGTTCCCCGCCTGCGCCCCGCGCAGGACGAAGCCCTCGATAAGTTGGCCGAGCTGGCCCAGGAACTGTGCTTCGAAATGACGCTGAGGCCAGGCGATATCCAGTTGCTCAACAACCACGTGATGTATCACGCCCGCGACCCCTACGAGGACGACGGAACCACGGGCCAGAGCCGGCGGCTCTACCGCCTGTGGCTGGCCATGGCCAACAGCCGCGAACTGCCCGACAGTTTCAAAGTTTTGTTCGGCAACACCAGCCCGGGCGCTATCCGTGGCGGCATCTGGCCGCCGGACCGGGCCTACCAGCTACCGCTTTAGGCCGGCAATTCAGCGGATGTAGTCACTGAAATAACGGTCGATGGTGTGCTCAAGTTCGACGTCGAGCTCGCGCATAACCTGCTCGGTCAACTCGAACCAGATCTGTTCGCGCTCGACCAGGGTGATGCCCTCGGGCACGGTCCGCGACCACTTTGCCACCGCCTCGACTCGACCTTCGGTCTCACCCAGGCTGTTGATGATTTCGATACGTATTTTCACCGTGGCGTCGTAGCGCGCCGCCTGGTCCTCGATGAACGCGCCCTGAAGACCGCTGGTGGTTTCCAGGGCGGATTCAATGACCGCGGCCTCGACCAGAGTTACCCGGGCGACACCCTGGAGTCCGGCAGCGACAACGCGGTCGGCCGCCCCGCGACGCGCCACCACCGCCGGGCGTACCGGAAACAGATGCTCGACGTTGGGTAGCTTGGACGGCGGTATGTAGGCCTGGACGTAGTCGATGTCATGAACATCGAGCCGAATGGGCGCCTCGTGGGTAAAGGTGATTTCGGGGTAGCGCGGCGTCGGGTCCAGGTTTTCGCAGGCGGCCAGAACCAGCGCCGCGGCCACGGCGAAACATCGAATGGCGGCGGACAGGGGAGGCTTCATCGGAGGTGCTTTCGCCATGAAAACTGAACCCCATAATCGCACGCCGCCACCATCCGGTTCAAGGCTTCGGCGTTATCCTAAAGCAGATTCAGGCAACACGTAGCCCTTTTCCGAGGTCAGCACCAGAGATTCATCGACCAGGTTTCGCAGGCGCGCGGCAATCTGCTCGCGGGCGGCGGCGTCCCTGCCGCCGACCTGAATATCGATGCAAAGCTCGTCGCGGCGGCTCGCGCCGACAGTGCTCGTGAGGCGCGCCGGCACCACGTCGAGGCGCGCGAAAATGGTCAGCACCCGCGGCAAGATGAATGGCCCGGCGGGGGCGTAGACGGAAAAACAGACGGTGGTGGTAGAATATTCAGCAGGCATGATTTGCAGGCTCCCTTGCGACAACGACAGGACGAATCGCGTCCCGGCCCTCAACGAGGACCGGGTTCGTAATTCGCCGCGCCGTGGCGGCAAGGGTAAAAACCCGCGTAAACATGGTCGAATAACTAACAGCTAACCGCAACGGCGGCAACCGACGACATCAGTCCATGCACCACTGGATGATGCCCTTCTGGGCATGGAGACGGTTCTCGGCCTCGTCCCACACCACAGATTGGGGACCGTCGATGACCGACGCGGTGACTTCCTTCTCCCGGTAGGCCGGCAGACAGTGCATGAAAATGGCGCCGTCGTTGGCCAAGGCCATGACCCGGTCGTTGACCTGGTAGGGCGCCAGCAGGTTTTCGTTGATGTCGCCGCGCTCGGTGTTCATGGACACCCAGGTATCCGCGTTGACGCAATCGGACCCGGCAATCATGGCGTCCATGTCGTCGCTCACCGTAACATCGCCGCGGTTGGCCGCGGCCCAATCGAGAATGTCCTGAGGCGGCCGGAGTCCCTCGGGACAGGCCAGGCGCAGGGTGAAGTTCAAGCGAACCGACGCCTGTATCCACGACACCGCCATGTTGTTGCCGTCACCGACCCAGGTCACCACCCGGCCTTCGATGGGACCGCAATGTTCCTCGAAGGTCATGACATCGGCCATCAACTGGCAGGGATGGGTACGGTCGGTCAGGCCGTTTATCACCGGCACGCTGGCAAATTCGGCAAGCTCAAGCAGCTTGCTGTGCTCGGTGGTGCGAATCATGATGATGTCCACGTAGCGCGACAACACCCGGGCGGTGTCGGCGATGGTCTCGCCACGCCCCAGATGAGTGTCGATGGGCGACAGCATGACGGTCTCACCGCCGAGCTGGCGCATGCCCACGTCGAACGACACCCGGGTGCGGGTCGACGGCTTCTCGAAAATCATCGCCAGGGTCTTGCCGGCCATCGGCGCATCGTCCGTGCTGGCCTTGAAGGCGGCCTTGGTGGCCACCGCCCGGTCGAGGATGTGGCGGAGCGTCGGGCCGTCGAGTTCATCGATGTCGAGAAAATGGCGCGGCCCAGTCATGACATCACCAGTCATGACGCAAGGCCGGCGAAAGTGGTGTCGAAGATGGCCATGGCCTCGTCGATGTGGCGGTCCTCGACAATCAACGGCGGCAATACCCGGACCACGTTCTCGGCGGCGGGCACCGTGAGCATGCCGTTGTCGGCCAGGGTGCCCACTACAGCGGCAGCCTCGGCGGCCTCGCCGCGAATCCTGATACCCAGCATCAAGCCGAGGCCGCGCACGCCTTCGACCACACCGTCATACTTGTTCGCCAGCTCGACAAGGCGCTGGCGCAACACCGCGCCCTTGGCCTGAACGTTATCGAGAAACCCGTCGGCCAACATGATATCGAGCACCCCGTTGGCCACGGCC
>JAYZAP010000099.1:0-2182 GCA_036339655.1 Pseudomonadota bacterium
AGACTCCTTGGAAAGCGCGTTCAATCGCCACGCGGGCTCCCGCCAAACGGTTGGCGACCCGCAGTCGCGGGCTGAAAGCAAAGGAAGGCCGACCGCTACACGACCGGGTTCTTAAGTTCAGTGTGAACCGCGTCGATGGCAGTCAGGACATCTTCGCTCAGTGTCAACTCACCGCCGGCCAGAATGGCGTCCACATGCTCGGGCCGGGTGACGCCGGGCAGGGCCGAGGCGACGCCGGGCCGGCCGCGCACCCAGGCCACCGCCATGGCCGCCGGGTCGATGCCGGCGTCGCGGGCGATGGCCACGTAATGGTCGGCGGCGTCGAGCGCCCGGGCATGGCCGTAGCGGTCACGGAAGCGCTGGGGATAGGAGGCGAGACGTGAGCCCTCGGGCAGTGCGCCGCCGGAGTACTTGCCGGTCAGCACCCCGGTGGCGATGGGCGAGAATGCCAGCATGCCGACATTTTCGCGCTCGCAGACTTCGGCCATCTCGGTTTCAAAGTCGCGCTTGAGCAGATGGTAGACATTCTGCAACGAGACCATGGGCGGCAAGGCCTCGGTCTCGGCCAGGGCGGCGAGGCGGGTCAGGCCCCAGGCGGTCTCGTTGCTGACCCCGGCATAGCGGATTTTCCCGGCCGCGATGAGCCGGTCGAAGGCCTCGAGCTGGACGGTCATCGGCACGGTGCGGTCGGGCCAGTGGGTCTGGTACAAATCGATGCAGTCGATTTTGAGCCGCCGCAGGGAGCCCTCGACAGCCTCGGCAAAGTGGTGCCAGTCGAGGGCGCAGCCGCCGCCCCGGATGTGAGGCACGATGTCGCCGAAGGTGCCGCCGTTGGGGCCGGAAATCTTGGTCGCGACAATCACCGAGTCGCGTGGTTTGGTCTTGAGCCAGTCGCCGAGGACTTCCTCGGAGGCGCCATAGCTTTCGGCGGTCGGCGGCACCGCGTACATCTCGGCGGAATCGAAGAAGTTGATGCCGCCGTCGAAGGCCCGGTCCATGAGCGGGAAGCTGTCCCTGGCGTTGACTTTTCCGCCAAACGTCATGGTGCCGAGGCAGATGTCGGATACGAGAAGGCCGCTGGGGCCGAGGCGGCGATAGTCCATACCGTGTCACCGTGGATTGTTGTTCTCAAGTAGCGGGGCTGGTAAACCTAGCCGCGCCCACGAGGGCTATCAACCATCGCGAGGTTTCATGACCGACTTTCTTGCCGCCCTGGCCCTGGTCTTTGTTATCGAGGGGGCGCTCTACGCCCTGTTCCCCGACGCCATGAAGCGCATGATGGAGCAGGTTATTCCCCTGCCGTCGTCGTTGCTGCGCTCGGTCGGGCTCGCCGCTGCCGGTCTTGGGGTCGGCGCCATCTGGCTGATTCGCCTATGAGCGGCGACTTCCACGCCGTGGTCTGGGATGTCGACGGCGTGCTTATCGACAGCGAGCCCTTGGACCTATCGAGTTTCATAGAAACCTACGCCCGCCTCGCCATTCTATGCGAGGCGGCAACCAGCCTCCCGCCCCCCTAACCCGCCCAGGGACGGCTCGATGAGTATTTGGCAAAGCCACCATGGCAATAATAATGGGGACAGTATACGTAATTATTTTGAATTAAGTATACTGTCCCAATAATCAGGGTTTGAAGTCTCGGGCGTGGTAGCCTTGGAGGTAGAGCAGGGCGGTGAGGTCGCCGTGGTTGATGCGGACGCGGGCGGCCTTGGTGGCGGCCGGTTTGCCGTGGAAGGCGACGCCCATGTCGGCGGCCCGCAGCATGTCGATGTCGTTGGCGCCGTCGCCCACGGCCAGGGCGTCGGCGGTCGCGATATTGAGTTCGTCGCAGAGGGCTTCCAGGCGAGCCCGTTTTCCGGCCCGGTCGATTATCGGCGGCACCAGGGCGCCGGTGAGGTGGTGGCCGGCGACCTCGAGCTGATTGGCGTAATCGGAGTCAAACCCCAGGGCGGCGCGGACCCGGGCGCTGAACACGGTGAAGCCGCCGGAGACCAGCGCAGTGTGGGCGCCATGGGTGGTCATGGTGGAGACCAGTTCGCGGGCGCCAGGCAGCACGGTCAGATTCCCGAAAATTTGCTCCAAGGCCTCGACCGGCATGCCGGCCAGCATGGTGACCCGCTCGGCCAGCGAGGCGGCGAAATCGAGTTCGCCGGCCATGGTCCGGGCGGTGATGTCCACCACCGCC
>JAYZAP010000100.1:0-10172 GCA_036339655.1 Pseudomonadota bacterium
CAACCACAATGGCGTCGGCCTTGGGTGATTTAGTGGCAAAGGAAATTTTCATGGAGCCCTCTGAATTGCGCAGAATGGTTGTGGCGGCCGCGCGGTACGCCGCCTCCCCGTGGAGCCGACTGTAGCCCATGGGCGTATGAAGGATAAGCACTTGTTGCGCCACTCTATCGCGGAGGCATCCTGCGCGGCTATTATGCCGCCCGCCCACGACGACTACGGAGGACTCATGATTGCGGTGTTGGGAGCGACCGGAAAGACCGGACGATACCTGGTTGATCGGCTGTGCGCCGACGGCCGCGAGGTCGTCGCCATTGGCCGTGACCAGGCCAAACTCGATTCGCTCGATTCGATGGCACGCACCGTTGCGGCTGATTTCACGCGCCCGGTGTCCATTGCCCGGGTCCTGGTCGGGGCCAGCCATGTGGTGAGTTGCGCCCACGCCCAATTCACCAAGGTCCTGCTCGACTGTCTGCCGTCGAGTCTTGAACGCCTGGTGCTGACCGGGTCGGCCCGGCGCTTCAGCCGGATTCCCAATGCGGCGGCCGACGCCGTGCGGGCCGGTGAAGCGGCCTTCCTGTCATCGGGCGTACCCGGCGTCATGCTCCACCCGACCATGATTTACGGCGCTCCCGACGACCGTAACGTCAACCGGCTGTTGCACCTGGTCCAGCAAAGGGCTGTCCTGCCGCTGCCCAATGGCTGCCGGGCCATGCTGCAACCGGTGTTCGTCGACGATATGGTAGCGGCCATGGCGGCGGCCGTTGAGCGTCCCGCCGCCCCCGGCGCGTCCCTGGTCGTCGCCGGACCCAAGCCGCTGTCCTACGCCGCCATGGTGCGGGCCTGCGCCAGGGCCGTCGACCGACCGGTCGCCATCGTCCCGGTGCCGGGGTTCATGCTTGCGGCCGGCGCCCGATTGGCGGCCATGGCCAGTTTCAATCCACCGTTCGACGGGGACGAAATTCGCCGTGCCTGCGAGGACAAGTCATTCGATATTTCGGCCCTGCGAAATCGTCTAGGAATTTCTCCGCGCGGCTTCGACGAGGGCTTGCGTCTCAAACTCGAACGCGGCTGGGTATCCTGACGCCATGACCGGTTCGACCTGCCGCAGTTGCGGCGCGACACTGAACCAGACCTTCGTCGACCTGGGCGAAACCCCCCTGGCCAACAGCTATCCCGGCGCCGCCGAGCTCGACCGGCCCGACCGGCGTTATCCGCTCCACGCCCGGGTCTGCCAGGACTGCTTTCTGGTCCAGGTCGACGCGGTGGTGCCGTCCGAGGAGATATTCTCCGACTACGCCTATTTCTCGTCCTATTCGGAAAGCTGGGTCGACCATGCCCGGCGATTCACCGAGATCGCGCGCCGGCGTTTCGCCCTGGATAGCCAAAGTCTGGTGGTCGAAGTCGCTAGCAATGACGGCTATTTGCTGCGTCACTTCGTCGATGCCGGCGTTCCGGTTCTCGGCGTCGAGCCGGCGGCCAACGTGGCGGTGGTGGCCGAAGCGGCCGGGGTGCCGACAGCGGTTCGGTTCTTCGGCCGTGAAACAGCGGCCGATCTGGTCGCCGACGGCAAAGCCGCCGATCTGGTGGTCGGCAACAACGTGCTGGCCCATGTGCCGGACCTCAATGACTTCGTCGCCGGCCTGGGGGCGCTGCTCAAGCCCGGCGGCGTGGTCAGCCTGGAATTCCCTCATTTGCTGCGGCTCATGGAAGAGGTCCAGTTCGACACCATCTACCACGAGCATTTTTCCTATTTCTCCCTGATTGCCCTGGAACCGGTGCTGGCCCGCCATGGACTGCGCCTGTTCGACGTCGACACCCTGGCCACCCACGGCGGCAGCCTGCGGCTGTATGCCTGCCACGCCGACTGCGAGGGGCACCAGGAGGGGCCGGGACTCGACGCGGTGCGCGGTGCCGAACGGGACGCCGGTCTCGGTGAGCTTTCCACCTTCACCGGGTTCGCCGCCCGGGTCGCGACGGTGAAGGACGCGTTGCGGGCGTTTCTTGAGACCGCGAAAAGCCAAGGAAAAACCGTCGTCGCCTACGGCGCAGCGGCCAAAGGCAACACCCTGCTCAACACCTGCGGCATCGGCACCGACCTGATCGAGTACGTGGTCGACGCCAGCCCCCACAAGCAGGGCCGTTATCTGTCGGGCAGCCGGCTTCCCATTGTCAGCCCGGAACGGCTGGCTGAGACTAAACCCAACTACGTGCTGATTCTACCGTGGAATTTGCGCCATGAAATTATCGGTCAAAACCCCACCGTGGGTGATTGGGGTGGCCGCTTCGTGGTTCCCATTCCCATCACCAAGGTGCTTCCCTAGGGCCGCCTGGCGGCGCCGCGTTTACTATGGCCTGGATTCATCCTGGGACTATAATCCCGTCTATGCGCGAGGTGACCCGATACGTCCTGAAGCGGCTTGTCGAAGCGACGCTGTTGGTGACGCTCGCCCTGGCCGGCGTGGTCTGGCTGTCGCAGTCGCTGCAGCATGTCGACCTGATCGTCAATCGGGGGATTTCGTTTTTTACCTTCCTCAATCTCACCCTGCTGCTGTTGCCATCGTTTCTCGCCATCCTGCTGCCCTTCGCTCTGTTTATCGCGGTGGTCCACACCTATCACCGCCTGACCATGGACAGCGAAATCATCGTGCTGCGCGCCGCCGGGCTAAGCCCCCTGGCACTGGCCAAACCGGCGCTCATCCTGGCCGGGATGATCGTCGTTATCAGCTATGGCATTACGCTCTACCTGCAGCCCGCCGGGGTCCGCGAATTCAAGGACCTTCAGTTCACATTCCGGGGCGACTACTCGCGCGTGTTGCTCCAGGAAGGCATCTTCAACACCCTGGGTGACGGCCTGACCGTGTATATCCGGTCACGCCAACCCAATGGCGTGGTCCAGGGCATTCTGGTCCACGACAACCGCGACCCGGCCGCGCCGGTAACCATGATGGCGGAAAGCGGCTTCCTGGTGCGCACGCCCAAGGGGCCGCGTCTGACGTTGATCAACGGCAACCGCCAGGAATTCGATGCCGTACGGCGCAAGCTTGGCCTGCTCTATTTCGATCGACACAACATCGACCTCACCAGCCTGATCGGCGAGCAGGGGCTCCGCTGGCGAGAACCCCGCGAGCGCTATCTGCACGAGTTGTTCGGGCCGCCCCAGGACGACAATGACCGCGCCTATGTCGCCGAGTTACGCGCCGAAGGCCACCATCGTCTGGTGGTGCCGCTGTTTTCCGTGGTTTTAACGCTGCTTGGCGTCGTTGCTCTGCTCGGCGGTGAATTCAGCCGGCGCGGCCAGACCGGCCGGTTGTTGCTGGCGGCGGGCATGGCCATTCCCTTCGCCTGTTTGGCCTTCGGATTTCCCCTGGCCATCGTCAAGCTGCCTCTGTTGACGCCCCTGCTCTACCTCAACATCGTGATTTGGTCGGCGGTGGCACTGTATTTTCTGCTGCGCCAACCCAGGACGCGAAGACCGGCCTTGAGCTTAAGCGAGGCCGGGTAATGCGCCTCTCCTTCACCCTGTCGACCTATATCACCCGCCAGTTTTTGGCGAGCATCGCCACGGTGTTTCTGGTGCTGATCGGCTTGGTGTTTCTCATCGACAGTGTCGAGTTGCTGCGCCGAACCAGTAGCCGCGAGGCGGTCGGCTTCGGCACGGTGCTGGAGATGGCCTTGTTGCGCATCCCCTTCATGAGCCAGAAGATCATACCCTTCGCCGTGCTGTTCGGCGGCATGCTGTCGCTGACCCGGCTTACCCGGTCCCACGAGCTGGTGGTGGCCCGTGCCTCGGGGGTGTCAGTGTGGCAGTTCCTGTTGCCCGGCCTGGCTCTGGCCATGGTCATCGGCGGCGTCACGGTGACCGCTTTCAACCCCTTCTCCTCGGCGACGACGTGGCGCTACGAACAGCTTGAAGCCAAGCACCTGCGGGGGCGGGCGAGCATGCTGGCGGTATCGGCGTCGGGTCTGTGGCTGCGCGAGGGCGGCCGCGACGGCCAAGTCGTGGTCCATGCCCTGCGCCTGGCCCAGGAAGACATGGAACTCCATGATGTCATGTTCCTGCTTTATGAGGACAACGACCACTTCGTGCGCCGCATCGACGCCGACACAGCGCGCCTCGAGAACGGCTACTGGGACCTGCGCAACGCCTTGATCAGCGTTCCCGATCAACCCAGCGAATCCCGTGACGACTACCAATTGCCGACCCAACTGACCATCGACCAAATTCAGGAAAGCTTTGCGCCACCGGAGACCATGTCGTTTTGGCAACTGCCGGGCTTCATTGACGCGCTCGAGGCCGCCGGGTTCTCCGCCGTCAGGCACCGGCTTCACTGGCACTCGCTTCTCGCGGTGCCCATCCTGCTCTGCGCCATGGTCCTCATTGCCGCCACCTTCTCGCTCCGCCTTACCCGGCGGGGCGGCACCGGTCTGTTGATTCTCGGAGGTTTGTTCGCGGGCTTCTTGCTGTATTTCCTCACCGACGTGGTGTTGGCCCTGGGCGTCTCGGGCGGATTGCCAGTGGTGCTCGCTGCCTGGGCGCCAGCCGGCGTGTTCACCCTGCTCGGACTCGCCATGCTGCTTCACCTTGAGGACGGATAGGGCCATGCGCTGGTTCGCGGTGGTTGGCTGGGTCGTGATTTGCCTGGGTATGGCGGATGCCGGTCGTGCCCAGGACAGTGCCGGAAGTTCCGAGCCGTTGGTCCTGGAAGCCGACGAGCTGACCCACGACCTCGACCGCGGCATCGTCGTCGCCACTGGCAATGTGGAGATCGCCCAGGGCAGACGCGTTATATTGGCGGACACGGTCACCTACAATGAAAATACCGATACGGTAACCGCCACCGGCAACGTGGTCATGCTCGAGCCCGGCGGCGAGGTGATATTCGCCGACTACGCCGAAGTCACCGAGAACATGAAGCGCGGGGTCATCCGCAACATTCGAATTCTGTTGACCGACATGTCGCGGATCGCCGCCAATGGCGCGGTTCGCAGTGGCGGCAACCGCACCGAGATGCGCAAGGCGGTGTTCTCGCCCTGCCCGGTCTGTGAGGAACATCCCGATGAATCGCCGCTGTGGCAGATCAAGGCGGTCCGCGTGGTCCATGACCAGCAACGCCAGGAAATTCAGTACAGTGATGCATTCTTCGAACTGTTCGGCGTGCCCATCGCCTACACCCCCTACTTCGCCCATCCGGACCCCACGGTGAAGCGGCAAAGCGGGTTCCTGGCGCCGACCATCGGTAACCTGACCCAGCTCGGCCTGACCCTGCAAACCCCCTATTACATGAACCTGGCGCCCAACTACGACGCCACCTTCGCGCCGATCTTCACCTCCGAAGAAGGCGTTGTGTTGACCGGCGAGTACCGACACCGGGTCGAAAGCGGACAGTATTCCCTGGGCGGCAGCATCACCCGGCCGCGGCAGCGGGGCGCCAATGGCGAGGTTATCAGCGGCCGCAACATTCGTGGCCATGTTTCCGGAACCGGGCGCTTCGATATCGACCCGACATGGCGCTGGGGGTTCGACATGGAGCGCTCGACCGACGATACCTACCTTCGTCGCTACGGTTTCAACAGCGACGATACCCTGACTAGCAACCTGTTCCTTAAGGGGTTTCGCGGGCGCAATTATGCCGCTGTCGACGCTTACAGCTTCCAGGGCCTGGAGCGCGACGACGACCCCGGCGATACGCCGTTCATCGCACCGATCGCCGAAATCAGTTTCATCAGCGACGCCGGGCGCCGCGGCGACCGCTTCCTGCTCGACGCAAATTTCATGGAGCTCTACCGCACCGATGGCACCGCCAGCACCCGGCTTTCCCTCGACGGCGGTTGGCGGCTTCCCTACATGGGACCTCTGGGCGACCTCTACGCCCTGACCGCGAGCCTGCGGGGCGACGCCTATTGGGTGAACCACGTTGTCGACCCGGACAATCCCAACAACAGCCGGTCGAGCGGCATGACCGGCCGTATCGTTCCCCAACTCGCCCTCGACTGGCGTTACCCGCTGGTCCGCAGCGTCGGCTCGGTCCGTCAATTGGTCGAGCCCATCGTCAAGTTCGCGCTCAGCCCCCATGGCGGCAATCCCAAGAAAATTCCAAACGAGGATAGCCACGACTTCGAGTTCGATGACACCAACCTGTTCAACAGCAATCGTTTTCCCGGTCTCGACCGGGTCGAGGGTGGCCCGCGCGTCAGTTACGGCCTGCGTCTCGGCGCCTTCGGGTCGGGCGGCGGGCGGACCACGGCGTTTTTTGGGCAAAGCTATCGGGCCAGGGCCGACAGCACCTTCGAGGCCGGCAGCGGTCTGGAGGGCAACCGCTCGGACCTGGTCGGGCGCATCACTGTGGCGCCGTCCAACTACTTGGATCTGACCTACCGCTTCCGGCTCGACGACGACAGCCTGGCGTCACGGCGCAGCGCCATCGACTTGATCGCCGGACCCGAATGGCTGCGGATCAACTTTGGCTTCCTATCGATTGATGAAGGCGCCGCCGACCTCGGTGTCATCGGGCGGCGCGAGGAAATCCATATGTCGGGCGAACTCGCCCTGGCGCCCCAGTGGGCCCTGAACGCCTTCAATCGCCGGGACCTCAATGGAAACAACACCATCGACTTCGGCGCCAGCCTGACCTACCAGGATGAATGCATTCTGTTCTCGACCCAGTTTAAACGCAGCTTCACGCGGGACCGCGATGTTGATCCCGACACCTCGATCAATTTCATAATCAAGCTGAAACACCTAGGATAACAGCTATTAGCCAGCCGGGAATAGGAACGAGCAGCGCCGTGACATGGCGGCGGACCTTTGTGTTATGGTCTGTGGCGATTTTATCCCAATCGGCCCAGCAACGAGAAATGCGGCTTGCGTCATGAGTTTGCGACAGGGAATCCGCACCATCGCCGCGGTGGCGCTCTTGGTGGTTGCGATGCTCGGCACGGCGCAGGCGCAGGAAGTGCAACGCATCATCGCCGTGGTCAACGACGAAGCAGTATCCAACCGTGACGTCATCGAGCGGGTCCGACTGGTGGTCCTGACGTCAGGACTGAACGACTCGCCTGAACTCAGGCAGCGCATCGCGCCCCAGGTGCTGCGCACCCTTATCGACGAGCATCTGCGGCTGCAGGAAGCCGAGCGCAAGAACGTGTCGGTGACCGACAGAGAGATTGGATTCGCGATTTCGAACATCGAGCAGCGCAACAGCATGCCCGCTGACTCGTTTGTGAAGCTTCTCGAATCCCGCAACATCGACTCCTACACCCTGGAAACCCAGATTCGCGCGGAAATCGCGTGGAACAAGTTGGTCAACCAGCGACTATGGTCCCTGGTTACCATTACTGACGAGGATATCGACGACGAGCTGCGCCGGCTGCGGGACAACCGGGGTAAGCCGGAGTTTCGGCTATCGGAAATCTTCCTCACCGTTGACGGCGCCGGACAAGACAAGGAAGTGCGGAAAAATGCCGGCGCGTTGGTCAAACATATTCGTGCCGGCGCCGATTTCGCTAATTTGGCGGACCAGTTTTCGGTGGCGGTATCGGCCTCCGATGGCGGCAGTATCGGTTGGGTAACCGCCGACCAACTTGACGCTGAAGTCGCGGCGGCGGTGACGAACCTGCAACCCGGCGAGATATCGGATTCTATCGCGACCCGCGGCGGCTATCTCATCGTCAGGCTCGATGAGCGCCGCCAGTTGGAAGCCCCGAACAGCGACGACACCGAGGTCGATTTGCGTCAGATCCTGCTTGCCACCCCCGGCAACGCGACCCCGGATGATGTGGCGGCCAACCTTTCCCTCGCCAGCGTCATTCGCGAAACCGTGGCCGACTGTGACGACATGGTCCGCATCGCCGCCGAGACCGACCCGACCATGTCGGGCAATCTCGGCATGATAAAGCTCAAGGACATGTCACCCAACATTCGCACCGTTGTCGAGGCGCTTCCCATCGCCACAGCCAGCGAGCCGGTCACCACCGATTCCGGCGTACACCTGTTCATGGTTTGCGACCGGGTCGAGTCCGATGCCGGCCTGCCGCGTCGCACCGATGTCCGGCAGCTACTCATCGAAGCCCGGCTTGATCAGGTGGCGCGCCATTACCTGCGCGACCTGCGCCGCACCGCGTTCATCGATATTCGCACATGACCGGCGCCGTTCTGCCTCTCGGGGTGACCATGGGCGAACCGGCCGGTATCGGCGGGGAAATCGTCCTCAAGGCGTGGCTGCGCCGGCGCGCCGGACGGCTGCCGTTCTTCGCGATCGATGATCCCGAGCGGTTGCGCAACATCGCGTCGCGGCTTGAACTGCCGGTTCCGGTGAGCGAAATCGAGGCGCCCGAGAGCGCCGGCCAGATTTTCGGCCAATCCCTGCCGGTGCTGGCCGAACCGCTTCGGGTGCCGTCGCTTCCCGGCAAGCTCGATCCGGCCAATGCGCCAGCGGTGATTTCTGCCATTGACCGGGCAGTCGCCCTGGTGCGGGAACGGCGGATCGACGCCGTGGTGACCAATCCGATCCACAAGAAGTGCCTGTACGACGCCGGGTTTCATCACCCTGGCCACACCGAATACCTGGCCTCCCTGATCGGCCCCGATATTCGGCCAGTAATGATGCTGGCCTGTCCCGGCCTGCGCGCCGTGCCGGTTACCATCCACATGCCCCTGCGCCAGGCCGTTGAAAGCCTGAGCCGCGAGGCCATCGTCCATTGCGCCACCGTTACCGCCGAGTCCCTGAGCGCCGATTTCGGCATCGCCGCGCCGCGCATCGCGATTTCCGGCCTCAATCCCCATGCCGGCGAGGCCGGCAGTCTGGGCACCGAGGAAACCGAGATCATCGCCCCAGCAATCGTGACACTGGCAGCCGCGGGCATCGCCGTGGAGGGTCCGCTGCCGGCCGACAGCCTGTTCCATGAAGCCACGCGCCAAGCCTATGACGCGGTCATCTGCATGTATCACGATCAGGCCCTGATCCCGATCAAGACCATCGGCTTCTCCCGCGGCATCAACATCACCCTGGGTCTGCCCTTCATCCGCACCTCGCCCGATCACGGCACCGCGCTCGATATTGCCGGCACCGGCAAGGCGGGCGAGGAGAGCCTGATCGCCGCTATTGCCACCGCCACCGCCATGGCGCGGCGGCGCTATCATGCCTGAGGCCGAACCTGCACCATCCCTTCCGCCGCTGCGCGACGTCATGGCCCGCCACGACCTCAAGCCGCGCAAGTCCCTGGGCCAGAATTTCCTCCTCGACCCGCGCATTACCGCCCGTATCGCCGGCGCCGCCGGCGACCTGACAGGCACCGCCGCCATCGAAATCGGCGCCGGCCCCGGCGGCCTGACCCGCGCCCTGCTCGCCCAGGGCGCCCGCCAGGTGGTGGCGGTGGAACGGGATCCGCGCTGCGTCGTGGCGCTTGCCGAACTGGCCGAGGCCTTTCCCGGCCGGCTTCGAGTGGTCGAGGCAGATGCCCTGGCGGTCGACGCCGCCGGCCTGGCGCCGGCGCCCCGCGCGGTCATCGCCAACCTGCCCTACAACATCGCCACGCCGCTGGTCCTCGGCTGGCTTCGTGATGCCACCGCCTTCACTGGCTTTACCCTGATGTTCCAGCGCGAGGTGGCGGACCGCATCTGCGCCGTACCGGGCAGCCGCACCTACGGCCGGCTGTCCATCGCCGCTCAATGGCCTTGCGCCGTCAAACGGCTTTTCGATATCCCGCCGGGGGCCTTCATCCCACTGCCCAAGGTAACCTCCACGCTGGTCAGCCTGACGCCGCGCCCCGAACCCCTGGCGCCGGCCGATCATGCGGCGCTCGAGCGGGTGGTGGCGGCCGCCTTCGGGCAACGCCGCAAGATGCTGCGCGCCAGCCTCAAGACCCTGGGCGGCGACACCCTTGCCATGCTTTCCGCCGCCGCTATCGAGCCCACCGCCCGGGCCGAGGAAATATCCATTGAGCGATTCTGCGCCCTCGCCCGGGCCTATACCACCCTGCAGTGATAGGAACCCATTTCATGGCATTAAGCCGACCATTCGGGCAGGCGCGGCGCGCGGCGCGATGCTTTAGCATCGGACACGAGGCGCAACGCGCGCCTCGCCTTCGGGCAAAATAATCCCGGTGAAATGGGTCCCTATCACTGCAGGGTGGTATCATGGTTTTTTTGTTGTTGGTTGTTTAGGGAAAGTGTT
>JAYZAP010000101.1:0-6038 GCA_036339655.1 Pseudomonadota bacterium
CGCCCTAGGTATCGGGGCCGTAGCTCAGTTGGGAGAGCGCTTGAATGGCATTCAAGAGGTCAGGGGTTCGACTCCCCTCGGCTCCACCAATTAAATCAAAGGTTTAACCAATGTTCGGTTAAGCCCTTATTTGTTGGTGTCAGTACTATGTCAGTCCCAACGTCAGCTTTCCCGCCATGTATCACCTCTCCTAAGCCAGCAATATAGAGCCGCACCTCGGGTCCCCTTCCAGCAAGTTCGGATAGACACTCCCACCCCCCGCTGTACGAATTACCACCCTATTGGTCGGCCTACACACTGTTCCGCTCTGTCGTTGATCCGGAATTTCCAGAATTGAACAAACGTCGTCCGGACCTGCCGTAAGCATGGGGTCGTCGATCACCGAACCACGTTCGTACGGGCGGTTTCTGAT
This sequence comes from Pseudomonadota bacterium, assembly GCA_036339655.1. Lineage (GTDB taxonomy): Bacteria > Pseudomonadota > Alphaproteobacteria > JAAXGF01 > JAAXGF01 > JAYZAP01. The sequence continues at coordinate 413 of JAYZAP010000101.1, forward strand.
TGCGCGACTTCGATGCACCGGGAAACTCGGATAGCGCCGAAGGGGACCGGTTGCCCCTCAAGTGAATTCTCGATAGGTTTCGCCCTCCGAACCGTAGAAAAGCGCAGCCAGCCATTACCATGAGAAAACCCGTCGTCGGTATCATCGCCAACTTCCATTTGTTTTACGAACAATACCCGACGCAGACGGCTGGCAATATGAATATCGAAGCTATTGCACAGGTTGCTGGCGCAATACCGGTGATTGTTCCGGCAGTACCCGAATGCGTCGATATTGACGAGATTATGGACGTCTGTGACGGCTTCCTGTTTACCGGTGGGGTGTCCAACGTGCACCCGGAAGAATACGGCCACCAGCCCACGGAGGCCCATGGGACCTTCAACCGGGACCGGGACCGCGTCACACTTCCTCTGATCCGCGCCTGCGTTGAAGCCGGGCAGCCAGTACTGGGCATTTGTCGGGGCTTTCAGGAATTTAACGTGGCTATGGGCGGCACGTTGCATCCTGAAATTCGGGACCTTCCCGGTCGCATGAACCATCGAATGCCGCTGGATGGAACACTCGAAGAAAGGTTCGCGCACCGCCACCATGTGCAAATGTCACTAGACAGTCCGTTTGCCCGGATATTTGGCTCCGACAAAGTACTAGTCAATTCGCTGCACGGTCAGGGCATCGAAGAACCGGGGCGACGGGTCATTATTGAAGGCTATACGCCGGACGGCACTGCCGAAGCTATAACCATCAAAGACGCGCCCGGCTTCGCCATGGCCGTCCAATGGCACCCCGAACACAACGCCACACTCGACGTTGTCTCCAAGCCTCTCTTTGAGGCCTTCGGTGATGCTCTCATGGCCTGGAAGCATGGCGCTTCCTCGGCTGCGGACTAAGGCTAGAGAATTTGGTCGGCGATAGCCCGTTCCTGGCCGACGGCAAACCCCTGGTGATGCCCTCCGACGACCTACTGGCCATTCTCGGCAAACTGGCCGTCAGTTTCCCCACCGAACTAGGTTTGTGCGGGAGATGTGGTGTCCGACTGTAAACTGTACACAGCGATGCCTACGCTCCTAAGTACATTAGGGGCACCTTTCTCGACCACGAGCGTTTTCACCTTGCCGCCGATTTTCTCGGCCTACGCCGGAACGGGCCTGTGTCGTAGATCATCGATCAGGTTCAGAATTTTCCGGATTTGGCCTCTCGATACTGCCACCTCGGTCAGTCGGAAGGTGACATTGCGACCATGCGGTAGATACGTCCTCCGCCGGCATTGCGATGTCCGTTGTTGGCTAACAGCCGACATTTTCGGCGGCGGCCACAATGTCAGCTATACCCACAGGACCGGACATTGAGGGCGCTATGCTCGATGTCTGCTTGTGACCCGAAGCGGGCATTGAAGAGAGGTGGCGTCGTTGATTAGGGAGAAGAAATCGCTGGAGATGACCTAGCGTCTCAGGTGACCGGCTCCCGGGGCACGACAGGGTGCATAGCCTATTATCCCCGCTCCTTGGTATGTGGCTCTGCAACGCAGGCGTCATAGCGCTCGGCGGCGATGTCGACGCAGACCTCGATATCCGCGGCCAGCAGGTAGCGCTGCTCGACCAAAGCCTTCGCCGCCCGCCGGATCCGATCGAGATAGTCGTCGCGGCTGGTGTAGCGTTCGGTCAGGGAGGGCCTCGGGTCGTTGGCTGTGGCGCGGTCCTCCTCGGTCGCTGCGAAGGGCACCGTGGAGCCGATGTACTCGAGCAACTCGCCGGGCCCGCCGGTGTCTGGGTGGCGCGGGTTGAAACCGGTGTGCGTGGCGACGGGCACGGTGATATCGGGCATGGGGATACCGGCCGCCTCGTTGCCATCCGCGTCGACCGACGAGACCCAATCTGGATAGGGCGTTAGGCCGACTTTCGCCGGCGGCGTGGCGATGCCGCGGTCGGCATGGTCCCCGAGATCGAGCGGATACATGTTCGTCAACACACCGGCGTCGGGCAGGGCGAGCCCGGGGATGGCGGACAGCGTCTCCATGACCGCGCGCCGGGATCGGCGCGTCGCCGCCGATACCTGGGGGTAAGCGCTCGCCGGCGGTTCGACACCATCGGCGACCCAGGCGAGCAAGTTCATCAACGGGGCACGATACAGGGGGCGGTAATCGACAGTGTTCACAGTGGCCGTTGCAAGACCACCGAACACAGTTTGGTTCGTAAGCGGCACCTCGCCGGCGCTATGCTGGGTCGATGAGAATAGGTAGCGCCGGACGTCGCCGGGTAGCTCACAGTCCCCGCCCGACGCAAGATCCGTGTGGGTGAGCGAGGCATCGCCCCGCCAATACTCCGAAGACGTATCGGTGTAGATAATTTTGGGCGATCCGCCGTTTTGCCGCTGGCGGTCCAGCAAGCCAGCGGTTTGTCCGGTCAAGGGGTCGGTTTGCGGATCGTCGGCAAAGGGAAACAGATGGCCGAACAGCGGCGTCGGCTGCACCGAGGGCTGGCCATGGCGGTTGTTGAATTCCCCTCGCCGGCCGCCGGCGATATGGGCGAGCACGCCATCGAAGACGGGCCGGCCGGTTTCATCGTTGTTGAGCCCAAGGTGCAGATACGTCCGCAGGAAGCGGCCGCATTGGGACTGGCCCTCGGCGATGACATGCTCGATCGAGCCGGCGGTGGGCGCATCTTCCTGGTAGCGCAGGTATGACGCCAGATCCCGGGTCGCCAGCAGCCCGGCCCCAACCACGGGACAGCCCAGCGGCGTGTACAGCACGTCGTAGGTCAGGCCGGCCTCGAACCCGCCGTCCACCCAGATGTGCCCGTCATCCTCGACCGGATGGCCGTTAACCTCCCGGGCGAAGCGCCAGCGGTCGCGCGGGACGGTGCGCGCTTCACCATAGGGCCCTTGGCGCACCAAAAGCGTGGCGTCGGCGTCGTTCACGTCGGCGCTGCGGATCAGGCGGTGATCGCCGTGATCGCCGACGTGCTGGTCGGTCAGAGGCAGGCTGGATGTCGCATGGTAGATCTGGAGTCGGAGTTGCATGCGGCCGTCCGGCTGGCGCGCCGCCGGGGGTACCTCGGGGGCCGCCAGGCCGATGCGCACGCGTTCGGGGGATCGCGGCACATCCCACTGCCATCCAGCCCAGCCCACGGTCCAGCCGCGCTCGAAGAGGAAGCCGTCGCCCGGATCGACGGCCGCGGTGACCGGGCTGTTCCGCGGGTAGAGATTCAGCCGTGACAGCTGCCGCCCGCCGCGATTGGGCACATGCATGATCAGCGCCCGGTTGCCGCGATCCTGATGCCGGGGCATCAGTAACGTCATGTCGCCACTGAACCGAACCCGGCCCTCGCCGTCCCGTTCCGCCAGCGCCAGGTCGACGATGCCCTGGTTGGCCGCATGCGTGGGATCGACGGCATAATGGGCGATGGCGTCGATACGCTCGTAGGGTCCCGCCGCGCCGAAGGATCGGCCGTTCTCGTAGGGTTGACGTTCGAGAGCTTCCAAGTGAGTTACGGGCATCTTCTTACAGCCTTCTACCGTGCGGAAATGGGCCGAAGCGACAGTCCAATTGACCCCCTCAGCCTAGCGGGCCTTACTCTGGATGAAAGCAGTCTAGGGATGCACGGTGAGTGAGTCTAACCCCTGGCGTGAAGGCCGCCTTCAATGTCTCGTTGTGGCTAGGAACGGACATTGGAGACGCAGGCCGCGATGTCCGAACTTACCCCGACACCGGACATTGCCATCGCTGGTCGCTAACCGGTACAAATACCGTCATCGGCATGGCCTACGCCTGTTCGAGTGGGCTGGCCGAGGACGTGGTGGTATCATCGACGGGCTAGAATAGACCGAGTGCAGGTGTTGTGCCCCCACCCTAGCCACGTTCGAGAATCACCACAGACGGCGTAGCCGTCGCTCCACGACTTTCGGCTGTAGCGCCGCGCCATGGTCGGGATATTCGGCGTAGGAGTTTAACCCGATCCGAGCGGTAGAGATGACCCAGCGGCGCCGGCCAAGCGCCATGTAACGGAGAAGACAACCCATGACCATCACCCCGGAAAAGCAGACCGCACTCAACTGGATCGAAGACAATCGCGCTACCCTGAGCGACTGGCATCGCAAAATCTGGGACATGCACGAGCCGGCGTGGCGCGAATACCGTTCGGCCGCCTGGTACGTCGACCGGCTGCGCCAGGAGGGCTTCGTGGTCGAGGAAGGCTCCGGCGGCATGCCAACGGCGTTTTGCGCGACCTGGGGCGACGAAGGGCCGGTTATCGGCGGCTACGCCGAGTACGACGCGGTGCCCGGCAACAGCCAGGACCCGGTGCCCTACCAGAAGCCCCGCGATGGGGTGCATCGCTGGGCAGCCGGGCACACCGATCCCCACTCGGCACTCGGCATGGGCGCCCTGGGCGGCCTGCTGGCCGCCAAGGCGGCGATGGAGAAGCACGGCATCAAGGGTCGCCTGAAGTTCCTCGGCGAGCCCGCCGAGAAGGTCTGCGGCTCGAAGCCGGTGCACGCCGCCAAGGGCTATTTCGACGACATGGACGTCGCCATCAGCTATCACCCCTGGAGTTCGAACACGGTTGTCTGGGACACCCATTGCGGCTCGTACTGGAGCAAGGTGTACAGTTTCGAATGCGACGAGTCGCACACCTGGGGCGCCATGGCCGCGGTCGGCCACAGAAGCGCCCACACGGTGGCCCGTGCACCGGGCGCCAACGACGCCCTTTGCCTGATGTACACCACCACCAAATACACCAAAGAGGCCATGCTGCCCCACACCGGCACCTGGACGCTCAACGAGGCAATCCTCGGCGGCGGCCAGGCAACCTCGGATAATCTGGCGCCCAAGTTCGCCCAGATTCAGTACTCGTGGCGCTCACCGACCCTGGTCATGCAGGAGCGCATCGTCGAGGTGCTCGACAACAACGCCGAGCATGTCGCCAAGATCACCCACTGCAAGGTGCGCAGCCGCTGGGTCGCCAAAACCCGGGTCGGTTTGCCCAACCACGCCATGGCCCGCGTCACCTACCGCAACCTCGAGCTGACCGGCGCGCCAAGCTACGACGACGAGGCCGTCGCCTTTGCCCGCGAGATCCAGAAGAACCTGGATATCGAACCCATGGATGAGCCGTTCCTCGAAGCCCTGACGACGCTGACATCACCCGAGGAAAACGAGGCCGGGGTGCGCGCCGCCCTGCCGCCATGGCAGCTCAACTACACCTCGGACGACTACGTCGATTACACCTGGCACACGCCGACGGTACGGCTCTACACCGGCCGCGCCATACTCAAGGCGCCCGATCCCAGCTACCAGTATCCGGAGTGGGTGGCGAACGCGTTGGGCGGCTACCGGCCGACCACGGACCCGACGGTGACCAGCGCGGCGCGCTGCATCGGCGCGACCATCATCGATCTGCTGACGGATTTGTCGCTGATCGAAGAGGCCCAGGCCGAGTTCCGCGAACGCACCGGCGGCGGCATCGGCGGCACCGACTGGGTGGCGCCGCTTCTGCCGGCGGATTTCGAGCCGCCGGTGGAACTGCGCTGGCCCGAGTACGTGACGACCGTGCGCGGCGAGGAATGGTGGATCCCCGAGAAGGCCTGAGGGCGGCCTCCGGCGCATCGAACACATAGACTGACCGCACCGCCT